>CALDHF010000152.1 GCA_937941595.1 uncultured Acaryochloris sp.
GTACTACAGAATCAAGATAAGACGTACATCTGTCGAAGGAAGCAACGTTTGCCCAAATCGAAATAATTTTCACTCACAGATTTTGTTCTAGATCTACATCGCAAGGTTAATAGCTGCGATAATAGGTGAGTTTGTAAATATGCAATGATAGGTTTCTCCTAAGCAGGGGGAATCTTGTTGTTTGAAGAGGGAGCTGGATCAATCAGGTATGCGAACCCACTATTGTAGTGAATTGCGAAATGATCATGTGGGTGAACGGGTTACCCTCTGTGGTTGGGTAGACCGTCGTCGCGATCATGGGGGAGTGATTTTTTTGGATGTTCGCGATCGCAGCGGCGTTATCCAAGTTGTGAGCGATCCAGAACGGACCCCCGAAGCATATGCTCAAGCTGATACCCTCCGTAACGAATATGTCATCAGGGTCCAGGGAGAAATTAGTCGGCGTCCAGATGATTCGTTAAACCCCCGCCTCCCTACCGGGGAAGTAGAGATTTACGCTGATCAAATTGAGCTACTCAATGCGGTGCACCAGCAGTTGCCTTTTCAGGTGTCTACCTCTGATGCTGAGTCAGTCAAAGAAGAACTGCGGTTGAAATATCGCTATTTGGATTTGAGACGCGATCGCATGCATCAAAACATCATGTTGCGCCACCGTCTGATTCAGGCCATCCGCCGCTATCTCGAAGATCAGCAGGGGTTTATCGATATAGAAACCCCTATCCTGACTCGTTCAACGCCAGAAGGGGCTCGGGACTATCTAGTGCCTAGCCGTGCCAATCCAGGAGAATGGTTTGCCCTGCCTCAATCCCCTCAGCTATTTAAACAGATGTTGATGGTTTCGGGGTTTGATCGCTATTACCAAATTGCCCGTTGCTTTCGGGATGAAGACCTGCGCGCCGATCGTCAGCCTGAATTTACTCAATTGGATATGGAAATGAGTTTCATGTCCGAAGCTGAAATCATCACGCTTAATGAGGATCTGATGCGGCATGTTTTCAAAACCGTCAAAGGGGTTGATTTGCCAGAATCTTTCCCGCAAATGACCTATGCCGAATCCATGGCACGCTACGGAACCGATCGCCCCGACACTCGGTTTGGCCTCGAACTCGTTGATGTGTCTGACTTGCTTCAAGATTCGGGATTTAAAGTTTTTTCAGGTGCAATAAAAAAAGGCGGACAAGTCAAAGTCCTCCCTATCCCCGATGGGAATGCCAATCTCTCAAATGTCCGTATTAAACCCGGTGGAGATTTGTTCTCCGAAGCCAGTGCGGGTGGTGCTAAGGGATTAGCCTACATTCGGGTTAAAGATAACGGCACCATTGACACAATTGGGGCGATTAAAGATAATCTCACCCAAGAACAGACAACAGAACTGTTGCAGCGCACTGGGGCTAAGCCTGGGCATTTGCTGTTGTTTGGAGCTGGTCCCACAGAAATTGTCAATGCCTCGCTCTCACGGGTGCGATTGGCTCTCGGTAGAGAAATGAAGCTCATTGATCCTGATCAGATTGATTTGTTGTGGATTACAGAATTTCCACTCTTTGAATGGAACGCTGATGAAAAACGATTAGAAGCGTTGCACCATCCGTTTACCGCTCCGTTCCCTGAAGATGAAGGTGACCTCAAAACCGCCCGTGCCCAAGCCTATGACCTAGTTTATAACGGTCTGGAAATTGGGGGTGGTAGCCTCAGAATTTATCAATCTGATCTACAACAGCGAGTGTTTGAGGCAATTGGCTTGTCCGAAACCGAGGCTCAGGATAAATTTGGGTTTTTGCTGAATGCCTTTAACTTCGGTGCCCCGCCTCATGGTGGCATTGCCTACGGCATCGATCGTTTAGCCATGCTACTCAGCGGAGAAGAGTCAATTCGGGATACCATTGCCTTCCCCAAAACTCAGCAGGCTCGTTGCTTGCTGACCCAAGCCCCTTCTGATGTTTCCCAAAAGCAACTCCAGGAATTACAAATCAAGTCTACAGCTGACCCTAAAAAGCAGCCTTAACATGTCATAACAGGTGCTAACTGGATCTGAGATTCAGAAGAAAACCTCAATTTCAGATTCCCACAGTTGCAGCTCCATATTTCTCTAGGACGTTAGAGAAATATGGATAATCAGCTTGATATTGCTCATATCGAGGCCAATGCGAGAACTGTATTTTGCCCGCCGAAACCAGAACTCAAACATAAAGCAGTCTGACTATTGCAGGCCAAGGGTTCTCGCACAAAATTGAGATCAAACGCTGGATCACTTAATCCCACACACGGGGGTAAAACCTTTTGTGAAAGGGCTAATAAGCAAAAAACTGTTCCTAAGACAGCCGACGCCCCTAAGGTATGACCTGTCGCACCTTTTGTCGAGCTAACTGCGACATTAGAGGGAAATAATGTCTGAATAACTAAGGCTTCTGCTCG
The DNA here is from genome assembly GCA_937941595.1 of uncultured Acaryochloris sp. Classification (GTDB taxonomy): domain Bacteria; phylum Cyanobacteriota; class Cyanobacteriia; order Thermosynechococcales; family Thermosynechococcaceae; genus Acaryochloris. The sequence continues at coordinate 2,413 of CALDHF010000152.1, forward strand.
GTCATTCAACTGGGTTGCCGTCCCATGAGCATGAATGTAATCAATATCATTGTTTGCCAAGCCGCTGCGTCTCAGGCAATCTTGGACAGCAACCATGGCCCATCGTCTACTCTCTTCAGGGGCACTCATATGGAATCCATCCACCGTTAATCCCATGCCCAGGACCTGTCCATACATCTTGGCATGTCTCTGCTTGGCTAAATCTTCTGCCTCTAAAACTAGAATGGCTGCACCCTCTCCCAGAACAAAACCCTGCCGCTGTCGATCAAACGGATAAGCACCCGATGGAGCCATTGCCCCCATTTTTCTAAACCCTGCTAGCGTTAATGGCGTCACTGGGGCTTCTACTGCTCCCACCACCACGCGTGAACAATATCCACCTCGGATTAACTCTGCCCCTTGGGCAATGGCCCATATTCCTGTTGCGCAAGCTGCTCGTGGAGCTAAGATAGGCCCCTGGCTGGAGATATATTCAGCAACAACAGTGGCTGGTGATACACCGTAAATATGAGCAATATTATTTAAAAAACCCCCTAATGGATCATCCTCGCTGTGGGATTTGGCCGGATCACGGCCTTTAGCCTGTTCTTCCCATTGGCCTTGAAAACCACGACTTGAACCAATCACAACACCACTATCTCTTATCGGCGTGGCTAAAGATGCATCATCTAAAGCCTCGGATAACGCCTGTTTTAACAAAACCTCGATGTGACTAGGTTGATGACTGACCAGTGCTAAGGGTTGAGAGGGCAACTTAGGGAAAGGTTGATGAATCCCTATGCCCGATTCACCCGACAATAAGTGTCTCCAGGTGATATCCCTAGATCCTAGGGAAGATACTAAGCCCATGCCAGTGACAACCACCTTAGTCATAGGACTGGATCACAAAATTTTTTCAAGCCAGCGCTGATGACCTCCTCGCCACTGGGCTGGCTGACTACTAAACCCTTTTTGGGCATAGAGATTCAGGGCAGCTATATTATTCTCATTTGTATTGAGGACAACCAATCGACATTGACGTTGGCGAGCCCGCTCCACGACAAACGTCAGGAGTTGAGAGCCTAATCCTCGACCACGAGCCTCAGACCTAACGAATATATCTTCCAGTTGAGCCTCTAGCCCTACAGACCACAGCGAATAAGAATAGCGAATTTGGGCATAGGCTAGAGGCGTGGCTGATGTAGATATGTCTGAGTCAGCAGGTCGATCGAAGACCATCAGAAACTCACACATAGGATCTGCAAGCAAAATCTGCAATCCAGATCGGATATCCTCTTTCGCAAGTGACGAAATCCGGAGATGCTCTTTAAAAGCCATCACCAGTGACATCAAGCCAGCTAGATCCGCTGGCGTAGCAATTTGGATGTCGACATTGACAGCAGCCATTAAGAGCCAATAGTAAACCTTTAGCGTTCCAGATTGTCTAAGCCTGCCGTGACTTTGGCTGATTCAATCCGATCACCCTGCTGAATGTCATCTATGACCTCCATACCTTCGGTCACATACCCAAAGACGGCATAATCGCCATCCAAGAAAGCCACATCAGCTAGGGCAAAATAAAACTGCGCCGAAGCAGAATCTGGCAAAGGAGACCGGGCCATCGCTACTGCTCCCCGAGTATGCTTTAGCTTTGGTGGTGACTTCACCCCAGCAGACTTAAAAGTTTTACTATAAACAGCCTGATCTGCTCCTTCAGGCAATATCTCTAAGGGGATATACCGAGGTTGCTTAGTCTTGGGATCAACGAAATTACCAGTTCCCAGACGTTGCACAGGAAAATTAGGATCTTTACTTTGCGGATCACCCCCTTGAACCACAAAGGGAGAAGGTGATCGCACTACGCGGTGAAAAGCAGTGCCATCATAAACACCTTGATCGACAAGGTCAATAAAATTACCAGATGTAAGGGGTGCATCCTTACCATTCACTTTGATGGTAATAGATTGACCTTTAACGTTAAGAACAACCGTTGCTTGTCCTTTCAATTGGGGCATCTGTGCTAGAGGGGCAGCAGTCCCTGTCCCCGGTGGCTGAGAAGCCTCAGATTTTGGTTGAGACGATGATGTCGTTTCTTGGGAAGCGGCGTCCGGAGTAGGTGAACTCACCTCTGATGAATTGGAAGAATTAGAAGGAGCAGTACATCCCATCAGCAGTAAGACTAAAACGGCGACCCAAAACTGCCGGCAGAAGACTAGGAATTTAGATGAGTACGTCATAAGGAATATGCCTGAAATAAAAATTGGAACGTTATAAACCTTCCATCGGGACGCTTAAGAAACGGGCGATTTCAGCAGCTTGATTCTCAATCGTCGCCAGAGGCAAAGGCTGGCCAGCTCGAGTGAGCGGGATATCATTTCGGCCTTTAATACGAAGGTAGATAGCTCGTTGAGGATTAAGACCTTCACGAATTTTGATCTGGACAGATTGAACAGTGTCTAGAGGATAGGTGCATTCAACTCTCCGATTTTTCCCTGGACGTCCCCAACGAAATATCTGAACTTTTCCTAATTCTTGATTAAATTCATTGAATCCAGAACCCACATTCCAAGCGATGCTCAACCATAAATATGTGGCCAATAGAAGCCCACAAGTCCCATAAAATAAAAGCGCAATTCCTTGAGGGATGAAGATAAGACCTACCGCGTTACCTGTAGGCAATAAGTCGATCTTGAAATAGCTCGAAAGACCAGCCAAGAAAAAACCTACACCACCAATGGATACCATTGTGGTGATTATATAATTACTGAGCCTGCGAGTACCGAGAACCTCGTAACGTAACACTTGCTTTTCTAAAATCTTTTGAGTGGTCATGGCTGGATAACGATAAGTTGGTCGAGTTTGCGCAATGATGGTCAATGCCAATATATGAGTATAAGCTCCTCAGTTAATCAACAGTAATTCTGATGCCGAACCTCTTATTTCTTGGACCTTCCTTCCCTACATCAACCACTAATGCTTATGCAACAGTATGTCGCATAGATTGAAGTTCATATTTTGTTCAGATTTACCTAGTTCGGAATGGTCTTGAGTTCAGTAGTATGAACTTTTGTTACAAAAACTCACGAAACTTGATCTCCCTTAATCTATGGTGACAAACCGATCAAGTGTGTATCAAACCCTAAACAAAGTCTTTGTTTCAAGTCTACAAAGATCTGAAGAGAAATCGAGATTTAAGGTATTCAAACCTCTGTGGATCTGCCTTTGTAGCTGCTACATTTTCTGGCAAATCTCTGTTACATTTAGTGAATGATCTCTATAACATTTGGTTATGAAGAGGTGTAGGTTGAGGTTCTGAGGTGATTGAAACTATTCAAATCCCTAGACCCAAACTCTCGATTCCTTTAGTTCGGTTTCTGAGAAACCTCACAAGGTTCGAAAGAAAATTTTGCGGCCTTGCAATTTATAAGTTAGATCAAGAGGGTTTATTTCCATGACCATAGCAGTCGGACGCGCCCAGGAGCGAGGATGGTTTGACGTCCTCGACGACTGGCTGAAGCGTGATCGGTTCGTCTTTATTGGTTGGTCAGGTATCCTATTATTCCCCTGTGCATTTCTATCCATCGGGGGATGGTTTACC
>CALDHF010000153.1 GCA_937941595.1 uncultured Acaryochloris sp.
ATTTTTCACCTGCGTATATTTATGGAAGAAGAGGTTTGAGGTGGTTATTCTATGGAAAAAGTGGGAAGCAAATTAAGGGAAACACTCACGAGATGGCAGTTTTTCTCTGCCCTATCAGATATATCTTTTAGACGGATAGGTTTTACGCGAAATCTCTTGAACGTATAGGTGGAGTATATGTGCACTAGGATTGAGTTTGACGGGTAGGCCGCAGGGGTTTGAAGCTGAGCCTAGATCTCCCTTTTGGGTGGAAATCCCAAAGGTTCACCCTGACGGGAGATCTGAGGAGGAAAAGTTTATGAGAAAGTAAAGAGATATTGGTACTATGTTATAAAAAGCATTAAATATTTATTTTTAATAAACTTATATCTGTGTTTAATGACAAATCCATATTCACCCGAGCCTGGGCTTGTTACGGTTCTTTTAGGACCACTGCTAGGGGATTTCCACTATTGGTTGAGCCGTTCTCGATCGCTGTTGGAGTTCGAAGACATTGAGTTCTTAGACACTCAACAGCAATCTGATCTCCTAGGACGGGTTCATCAAACCTTGTTAGAGGTGATTGCTGCTCGCAGTTTATTTAAGGCCACCTATGGGCAGATTGGGATCGAATCACATTTGTTGGAAGCCTGGCATGATTTAGTGTCGGAATGTTGGCAGATTATGATTCAGTTCCGTCTAGGGCAGTCAAATTGAGAAAAATGGTTTAAATTCTCAGTAGAGACTTATTTCAAAGATCCTAAAAATGATGTTGACCTGATCTTGATTCAGGTCTGTGAGCAATCCCCAAATTACTATTGGCTTGGGAGGGCTAAGTAAATGTTTCAGTTCCTTTATCTGCTTGCCTTTATCGTGTTAGCGGTTCTATCCATTGGCAACTTATTCCGCAACGTTTACACATTGGGATTGCAGTCTCGTGACTACCACCCTCCTATTTCTTCGGCCTATCCGGATGACGCGGCTCAATTTGCACCCCATCCAGAGCTGCTTGATGAATTCGGCAATGTTATCGATGAGCCTTTGTTGGTGATGCGATCCGTGAGTGTAGAAGATGCTCGCGAGCAACTGGATGCGCTGTATCATCAGTCACCCGGTGCTAAAGATGACGCTTGAGTCTCGTTAATTCGTTTTAACTTCTTCACTATGTGCTCAATGACAGAAGATGCTATCAGCTTCTGCCCTTGGGCTTTTACCATTACTCTCACGATTTATTTATTGTTTTTTAGGCTCTGGTAGTGGAGAATCAAAAGCCTGCAAACTCTTCGCTGCGATTAAGGTTATCTGCCTTTAAACCGAAGCAGCTTCTCAAAACAGCTTTAGGAGTAATGTCGCCTCTACGGAAAGGCAGTGAGTCTTTCGGACAATTCTTTCAGGTAGATGAGCAGGAAGTTGCCGCTATTTTGGAGCGGGTCAGAGCCACCTTCCCCACGACTGAAGTCATCTTGATTGGTAAACCCCAATCTGGGAAAAGCTCCATTATTCGGAGTATGACTGGGGCCACGGTCGATATTATTGGTCAGGGATTCCGTCCCCATACGGCTCATACTCAACAATATGCCTATCCTACGGACGCATTACCCCTAATCTATTTCACCGATACGATGGGGTTAGGGGAAGCGACAGAAAATCGCTCTGATCCTATGGATGAGTTAGTGGAGCTATTGGGGGCACAAGAGCACCCATCGCCCACCATCCCCACAGCAGCGAAAGTGATCATTCTGACGGTGAAGCTGAATGATTTTGCCACGGACTTTTTACAGCAGGTGATTGCTCAAATTCGTGAGGTCTATCCTAAAATTCCTTGCTTACTTGCCGTGACCTGCTCCCATGAACTCTATCCAGCCTCCGTGGCAGATCATCCTCCTTATCCCCCCAGGTACCCGGATGTGACCCGAGCCCAGACGGCTTTGCAAGCTCAGTTTTCAGGGCTGTATGACGGTACAGTCCTCATTGACTTTACCCTAGAGGAAGATGGCTTTTTGCCCGTGTTTTATGGGCTGGATGCTTTTGTGGATCAATTAGCAGACCTGTTGCCAGAGGCTGAGGCTCGACTCTTGCATCAACTCCTTGAAGAAGCAGGACTTGATGATGAAATCGGGAGTCTGTACCGAGAAACGAGTCGCCGCTATTTAACAGCGTTTTCGGTGATGGCTGCAACTCTGGCGGCAGTACCCTTACCCTTTGCAACTATGCCGGCATTGACGGCGTTGCAGGTAACATTGGTGAGCTTGTTAGGGCGGCTCTATGGTCAGTCCCTCAACCTTTCCCAGGCAGGAGGAGTATTGAGTGCGATCGCAGGCGGTTTCGTTGCCCAAGTGGTGGGCCGCGAATTGATCAAATTTGTACCTGGCTTTGGAAGTGTGGTGGCGGCAACTTGGGCCGCAGCCTATACCTGGGCCTTAGGAGAAGGGGCCTGCGTCTACTTTGGAGATCTCCTAGGGGGCAAGACGCCTGACCCCAAAAAAATTCAGCAAACCATGAATCAGTCTTTTAAGGATGCCAAAGCCCGTTTTAAGGGCGGTGTATGGTCTCAACCCGAGTCCTCTGACGAATCGTAATCTAAGAGGCAGATAATTTGCCGTCGATAGGGGTTGAGCGAGGGTTGATACTGTCAGGACTGGCAGCCCCCTCCGACTGGATGAGCATAATTACAGAGTCTCTTGGGTTCTGACTCGGATGGACTGGGCCTGGGCAGGGCCACCCTCTAATTGGGCCAAGACATCAAGCTGATGGGCATTCTGTGACCAGGCTTGCGCAGAATATTCAATTAAATGAGTCTGTTTGAGAAAGGTTTCTACTCCTGGAGCCGAGCGATATCGGGCAGTCCCCCCGGTCGGCAAATTGGGGTTGGGACCGGCAATATAGTGGCCGACGGCAGGTGGAGTATAGTTCCCCATTAGAATTGAACCCGCATGGCGAATGTGTTCGAGTTCTGCCCAAGGATCCTCAATAGCCAACATCAGTTGAGCTGGGGCGATGGTGTTGGCGAGGGCCGTCGCTTCTGGCAAGTTATCCACCACTACCACCAGACCAAAATGAGCAATGGCTTTTTCTGTTAAGACCCCATAGTCCGCTAATTGCTGATTGACTTCTAGGACGACCTTGGTAGCTAGGGTGGCATCCGGGGTGATTAAGATGACGGCGGCTAGGGGATCAGATTCGGCCTGGGCTAATACATCGGCTGCGACAAACGAGGGGTGAGCCGTCTGGTCAGCAATAATAACCAGCTCAGAAGGGGTTGTCAAGGCATCGATACCAACGGTACCGTACACCAATTTTTTGGCAAGGGTGACATAGATATTGCCGCTCCCAGCTATGACATCTACAGCAGGAATCGTGTCTGTGCCATAGGCAAGGGCAGCGATAGCCTGCGCCCCACCCACTCGATAAATATCTTCTATTCCCGCTTCTTGGGCGGCGACCAATACGGCAGGATGAATCTGCTGTTGGAGGCCGGGAGGGGTCGTCAGAACTATTTGAGGAACACCCGCTACCACTGCAGGAATCGCATTCATCAGGATCTGACTGGGGGATACCGTTAGGGTGCCGCGATGATAAATACCAACGCGATCAACGGGGGTAAAGCGTTTGCCCAGCACAATTTGTGGGTCACCAAAATGAACTCGATTGGGATGCCGCTGCTGTTCATGAAAGGCCGTGATTTTTTGCCGACAGACTCGAATCGCCTCTAAAAGATCCTGAGATATTTGTTGATAGGCAGCATCTAGCTCAGCTCCACTCACTTTGAGCTGTGTTGGGTTCAGGGTTTGCTGATCAAACTCAGTGGTATATTCCAGAAGGGCCAAATCCCCTTGACGCTTGACGGTGGAGAGGATCTCGCGAACCGTTGATTCTTTATGAAGTAGCAGTGCATCCTGGGTGCGATTGCAAATCCGCTGCAGTTCTGCAATCACCTCTGTTTTCTGAGTAATGGTTCGGAGCATAACCCTGAAATGCCTGGGCGTAACCGCTAGAGAACAGACACCAACAGCCTGGTTGTTCTATATCTGGTGATGTCAGAGAAAGCTATACCCACGTTCTGAATCAAAGCAGAGGGGATAGGTCTCTCAAAAGGCTGGTTTCTAATCCCTTTAAGCTTAGCTCGAATTTTCATAAAGGAATTCTTGACAGTTGGTGCTACAATATCCCTTTGGGTAACAAACTGAACATCATTGGAAGCTTGGTGAGCAACTAAAACGTGGCCAATATTAAATCTTCAAAAAAGCGTATTCTCGTCGCTGAGCGAAATCGCTTACAAAACAAAGCTTATAGATCAGCGATCAAAACTTTCACTAAGCGGTTTCAATCAGCAGTGGATGATTATAAAGATAATCCCTCTAGTGACAAACTAACCGTTGTCCAAAATTCAATGTCTGTTACCTATAGCAAGATCGACAAAGCAGTCAAAGAAGGTGTTTTTCACCGAAATACAGGTGCTCGAAAAAAAGCGAGTTTAGCTCGAATCCTCAAAGTCGCATCCGCAACTTAAGGATTGGTAGCGCTGAGCTTGGCCCATAGGTTAAATCGGCCTCAACTCCTGCTCTGATTGAAACTGCTCTGGATTCTGCCTCTTCATGCAACTCATAGACACTCATGTTCATTTGAACTTTGATGTTTTCCAGCCTGACCTTGACACTATTGCTCAGCGTTGGCGTGAGCATCACATTGTGAGGCTAGTCCATTCCTGTGTGGAGCCATCTGAATTCGAAGCCATTCAAGGTCTAGCTCAGCGATTCTCTGAACTCTATTTTGCCATCGGCGTCCACCCCTTAGATGTTGATAAGTGGACCTCAGACACCGAAGCTAAGATTCTATCCTTAGCCCAAGCCGATCCAAAAGTGGTTGCAATTGGCGAAACAGGTCTAGATTTCTTCAAGGCCGATAATGATGAGCAGCAAAAACAGGTTTTTTGGTCTCACCTGCTGATCGCTAAACAATTGCAGCGACCCGTGATTATTCACTGTCGGGATGCGGCGATGCCCATGGTCCAATTACTAGAGCAGTTTTGGCAAGAACAGGGTCCTGTTGAAGGAGTGATGCATTGTTGGAGTGGTACACCAGAAGAAACTCAACTGTTTTTGGACTTAGGCTTCTACGTCAGTTTCAGCGGTATCGTCACCTTCAAAAATGCATCTCAGGTTCAGGCCGCGGCTCGTATGGTGCCTGGCGATCGCATCTTGATTGAAACCGACTGTCCTTTTCTAGCACCTACTCCTGTCCGTGGAGAACGACGTAATGAACCTGCAAACGTTAGGTATGTTGCCCAACACGTGGCTGATTTGCGAGACGTTTCCCTAGAAAAATTAGCAGCCACTACGACTCAAAACGCTTGCCATTTATTTCAGTTGTCTTTACCCGCTTAATCCTTAAAAAGATTGCTTTTGGGTACAAATTTAACTTAAAATTGTTGATTCTATTCGCGCTGGGCGTGATCCTTAGAGGGGCTGTATGACAAACTCGATCTACACTCAACCCGCCTTTACTCTACCCGACATGGTCGAAATTCAGCGGGCCAGTTTTCGTTCGTTCCTGAGAGAAGGATTGATCGAAGAACTGGAAAGTTTCTCTCCGATATCAGACTACACCGGCAAAATCGAGCTACATTTTCTAGCGAAGAACTACAAGCTAAAGCGCCCCAAATATGATGTCGATGAAGCCAAACGTCGGGACAGCACCTATGGTGTGCAAATGTATGTTCCGACCCGCTTGGTTAACAAAGAAACGGGTGAAATTAAAGAACAGGAAGTATTCATCGGCGACCTGCCGTTGATGACTGAGCGGGGTACCTTTATCATCAATGGTGCCGAGCGAGTTATCGTCAATCAAATTGTTCGCAGTCCAGGTGTCTATTACAAATCCGAAACAGATAAGAACGGCCGCCGGACTTATAACGCCAGCCTAATCCCCAATCGGGGGGCATGGCTAAAGTTTGAGACCGATAAAAACAGTTTGGTCTGGGTGCGAATCGATAAAACCCGAAAACTCTCTGCCCAAGTGTTATTGAAAGCATTGGGATTGAGTGATGGTGAAATTTTCGACCGCCTGCGTCACCCCGAGTACTACCAAAAAACAATTGATAAAGAAGGCCAGTTCGGCGAAGAAGAAGCGCTACTCGAACTCTATCGGAAGCTGCGCCCAGGGGAACCTCCAACAGTCAGTGGAGGCAACCAGCTCCTGGAATCTCGCTTCTTTGACCCTAAACGGTATGACTTAGGCCGAGTTGGACGCTACAAGCTCAACAAAAAGCTGCGTCTAAATACCCCGGAGCCCACGCGGGTATTGACCCCAGATGATATCTTGGCTGCCATTGATTATCTGATCAATTTGGAGTTTGATATTGGTTCCGTTGATGATATTGACCACTTGGGCAACCGCCGGGTCCGTTCCGTAGGCGAACTCCTCCAAAACCAAGTGCGTGTGGGTCTCAATCGCCTAGAGCGCATTATCAAAGAACGCATGACCGTTTCGGATGTGGAATCCCTGACGCCAGCCTCTTTGGTGAACCCCAAGCCTTTAGTGGCTGCCATTAAAGAATTCTTTGGGTCCAGCCAACTGTCCCAGTTTATGGACCAAACCAACCCCCTAGCAGAGTTAACCCACAAACGTCGTTTAAGTGCGCTTGGCCCTGGCGGATTAACCCGAGAACGGGCTGGATTTGCAGTCCGAGATATTCACCCCAGCCACTATGGTCGAATTTGTCCGATTGAGACTCCAGAAGGTCCTAATGCAGGTCTGATTGGTTCTCTGGCAACCCATGCCCGCGTCAATCCCTACGGGTTTATTGAGACGCCATTTTACCCAGTTGAAAATGGGCGGGTGCTTAAAGAAAAGCCCCCAGAATATATGACCGCTGATGAAGAGGATGATTTGCGGGTTGCTCCTGGAGATATCCCCATGGATGCAGAAGGTCATATCCAAGGTGAGATCGTTCCTGTTCGCTATCGTCAGGACTTTACGACGACCTCGCCGGTAGAAGTTGACTATGTGGCAGTGTCCCCCGTTCAGATTATTTCGGTGGCCACCTCTCTCATCCCCTTCCTGGAACATGATGATGCTAACCGAGCCTTAATGGGTTCGAACATGCAGCGGCAAGCTGTGCCGCTGTTGCAACCTGAACGCCCATTAGTCGGTACAGGTTTGGAAGCCCAGGCTGCCCGAGATTCAGGGATGGTGATCATCAGTCAAACCGACGGTGAAGTCACCTATGTCTCCGCTAAATCGATTCGCATTCGCGATCAGGAAGGCAACGAACTTGAATATCTCATCCAAAAATATCAGCGATCTAATCAGGACACCTGTCTAAACCAACGCCCCATCGTATTTATGGGGGATCAGGTTCGCGCTGGTCAAATTATCGCTGATGGTTCTGCGACTGAAGGTGGGGAATTAGCGCTAGGCCAAAATATTCTCGTGGTTTATATGCCCTGGGAAGGCTACAACTACGAAGATGCTATTTTAGTCAGCGAACGCTTGGTTCGAGATGACGTCTACACCTCTATCCATATTGAAAAATTTGAGATAGAAGCTCGGCAAACCAAACTCGGTCCTGAAGAGATCACCCGAGAGATTCCCAATGTGGGTGAAGATTCTCTCCGCCAATTAGATGAAAATGGCATTATCCGGGTGGGGGCCTGGGTTGAAGCTGGCGATATCCTAGTCGGTAAGGTGACCCCTAAAGGAGAATCTGACCAACCCCCAGAAGAAAAATTGCTGCGAGCCATTTTTGGAGAAAAAGCCAGAGATGTTCGCGACAATTCCTTAAGAGTTCCCAATGGTGAGAAAGGTCGGGTTGTAGATGTCCGCGTCTTTACTCGTGAGCAAGGGGATGAACTGCCCCCAGGTGCCAATATGGTTGTCCGCGTCTATGTTGCCCAAAAGCGTAAACTGCAGGTGGGTGACAAGATGGCTGGTCGCCATGGCAACAAAGGGATCATCTCTCGGATCTTGCCCATCGAAGATATGCCTTACCTCGAAGATGGCACCCCCGTTGATTTAGTCTTAAATCCTCTGGGCGTTCCTTCTCGGATGAACGTTGGTCAAGTGTTTGAGTGTCTATTAGGTTGGGCAGGCCAAAACCTGAATACCCGATTCAAGTTAACTCCCTTTGATGAAATGCATGGGGAAGAAGCATCTAGAAGCACCGTCCACGGAAAACTAGAAGAAGCTCGAGAAAAAACCGGGAAAGATTGGCTCTATGATCCTGAGCGTCCTGGCAAGCTCCAGGTCTATGACGGGCGAACCGGGGAACCGTTCGATCAACCCGTTACGGTTGGTAAAGCCTACATGTTAAAGCTGGTTCACCTCGTTGATGATAAGATTCACGCCCGTTCTACAGGGCCTTATTCATTGGTAACCCAACAACCTCTGGGTGGTAAGGCTCAACAAGGGGGGCAGCGCTTTGGTGAAATGGAAGTTTGGGCCTTAGAAGCCTTTGGTGCTGCCTATACCTTGCAGGAACTCTTAACGGTGAAATCAGATGATATGCAAGGGCGGAACGAAGCCCTGAATGCCATTGTCAAAGGCCAATCAATTCCTAGGCCAGGCACTCCCGAGTCTTTCAAGGTGCTCATGCGGGAACTACAGTCCCTTTGTTTGGATATTGCCGTTCACAAAATTGAAACAGAAGATGATGGCGGCAGTCGAGATATGGAAGTTGACTTGATGGCTGATGTCAGTCATAAACGCACTCCTTCTCGTCCAACCTATGAGTCCTTCTCTCGGATTGATGTTGAAGAAGGTGAGAGTTAACTACAATCTTTGCCTTTCATGGACAATCTTCGTCGAATCACAATTAGCAAGCAGTGTAACAGAGGAAGCTTAAAGCGATGCCAAAGCTCGAACAGCGATTTGACTATGTCAAAATTGGGCTAGCCTCTCCGGAAAGAATCCGGCAGTGGGGTGAGCGAACCTTGCCCAACAATCAGGTTGTGGGTGAGGTCACTAAACCAGAAACCATCAATTATCGGACCCTTAAACCCGAAATGGATGGCTTATTCTGCGAGAGAATTTTTGGCCCGGCTAAAGATTGGGAATGTCACTGCGGCAAATATAAGCGCGTCCGACATCGAGGAATTGTCTGTGAACGATGTGGTGTAGAAGTCACAGAGTCTCGGGTCAGACGCCACCGGATGGGCTATATCAAGCTGGCAGCACCTGTTACTCATGTTTGGTATTTGAAGGGCATTCCTAGCTATATGGCGACATTGTTAGATATGCCGCTGCGGGATGTCGAACAAATCGTTTATTTTAATGCCTATGTCGTTCTTGATCCTGGCAATGCTGATACCCTTACTTACAAACAACTGCTGACAGAAGATCAGTGGATCGAGATCGAAGATCAGATCTACAGCGAAGATTCCCAGTTAGAAGGCATTGAAGTTGGAATTGGTGCTGAGGCCGTTCAGCGTTTGCTCCAAGATATCAATCTGGAAACTGAAGCAGAAACTCTCAGGGAAGAGATTAGCAATGCTAAGGGGCAAAAGCGTGCGAAACTCATCAAGCGCCTGCGCGTAATCGATAACTTTGTGGGCACTGGTGCTCAAACAGATTGGATGGTGCTCAGCGTTATTCCTGTGATCCCTCCTGATTTAAGGCCCATGGTGCAGTTAGATGGGGGCCGGTTCGCCACCTCTGACTTAAACGACCTTTACCGGCGGGTGATCAATCGCAATAATCGATTGGCTCGCTTGCAAGAGATCTTGGCACCCGAAATTATTGTTCGTAATGAAAAACGGATGCTGCAGGAAGCAGTGGACGCCTTGATCGACAATGGTCGTCGAGGACGAACAGTTGTGGGAGCCAATAATCGTCCGCTGAAATCCTTGTCAGATATTATTGAAGGAAAGCAGGGGCGATTCCGGCAAAACCTTCTAGGAAAAAGGGTTGACTACTCTGGCCGTTCTGTAATCGTGGTCGGTCCCAAACTGAAAATTCATCAGTGCGGTTTGCCGAAAGAGATGGCCATTGAACTCTTTCAGCCTTTTGTCATTCATCGTTTAATCGGCCAAGGTTTGGTTAACAATATCAAAGCAGCCAAGCGACTGATCCAGCGCAATGACCCCGTGATCTGGGATGTCTTGGAAGAAGTCATTGAAGGACATCCTGTCATGCTCAATCGGGCACCGACACTGCACCGTTTAGGTATTCAAGCCTTTGAACCCATCCTAGTGGATGGTCGAGCCATTCAACTCCATCCGTTGGTCTGTCCGGCCTTTAATGCTGACTTTGATGGAGATCAAATGGCGGTCCATGTCCCCCTCTCCATTGAGGCGCAGTCAGAGGCCCGATTGCTGATGCTGGCATCCAATAATATTTTATCTCCGGCAACCGGTCGACCTATTGTGACTCCCAGTCAAGATATGGTTTTGGGGGCCTACTATTTAACGGCTAACAACCCCGACAAGCAAAAAGGTGCAGGGCAATATTTTGCTGATTTAGACGATGCCATTATGGCTTATGAGCAACGTCAAGTTGATTTACATGCCTATGTGTGGGTTCGCTTTGATGGTGCGGTTGATGATGGAGAAGACGACGTTGAACCCCAAATTGAAACCTCTGTAGATGGGTTTGTAACCCAAACTTACCCTTCTCGTCGGATTCGTAAGGATGCTGACGGGCAATTAGTATCACAGTATATTCGCACGACCCCAGGGCGAATTATTTATAACAAAACCATCCAGGATTCATTGGCTAGCTAAGTTGGAGAAGCAGATTATGGCAGAGCATTCATCCTATTCACACCGTGAGGCTACTCCACCAGCCTTTTGCAATCGTATTGTCAATAAGGGGCAACTCAAATCGCTGGTGCATTGGGCCTTTACCCATTACGGGACTGCCCGAACGGCTGAGATGGCCGATCATCTTAAAGATCTTGGATTTCGGTATGCAACCAAAGCAGGCGTCTCTATTAGTGTAGATGACCTACAAGTCCCTTCTAGTAAGCGTCGACTTTTAGAAACGGCAGAAGAAGAAATCCGAGTCACTGAGGATCGTTATACTCGTGGAGAGATTACAGAAGTTGAGCGTTTCCAGAAAGTTATCGATACCTGGAACGGGACCAGTGAAGAACTGAAAGACGAAGTTGTGCGTAACTTCCGGTCAAATAACCCTCTTAACTCTGTCTATATGATGGCGTTTTCGGGTGCTCGGGGTAACTTGTCCCAGGTTCGCCAGTTGGTCGGTATGCGGGGACTGATGGCAGATCCTCAAGGTGAAATTATCGATTTGCCGATCAAGACTAATTTCCGGGAAGGTTTAACCGTTACCGAATATATTATTTCGTCCTATGGTGCTCGCAAAGGCTTAGTTGATACTGCTTTAAGAACGGCTGACTCTGGATATCTGACTCGTCGTCTTGTTGACGTTTCTCAAGATGTGATCATTCGTGAACTCGATTGTGGTACCCAACGAGGGATTCCTGTCCGTAATATGACAGATGGTGATCGAGTATTAATTCCTTTGAAAGATCGTCTTTTAGGCCGAGTTCTACTGGAAGATGCTCTCCATCCTGAAACTGGAGAAGTAATCTTAGCCAAGAATCAAGCAGTCTCCGAATCTATTTCTAAAGAAATTGCTGCCGCAGGGATAGAAGAAGTTATTGTTCGTTCTCCTTTGACTTGCGAAGCAGCTCGCTCGGTGTGTCAGCACTGTTATGGGTGGAGTTTAGCCCATGCACATCTCGTCGATATTGGTGAAGCAGTGGGTATTATTGCTGCCCAGTCCATTGGTGAACCTGGAACACAGCTAACCATGCGTACCTTCCATACTGGAGGAGTATTCACGGGAGAAGTCGCTCGACAAATCCGTGCGCCATTTGATGGCATAGTTCAGTTTCCCAAGCAATTGCGAAGCCGCTCCTTCCGAACGCGTCATGGTGAAGATGCACTCACAGCTGAAGTAGGCACGAACCTTACCATTAAAGGATCTAGTTCTTCTGAGACCTTTGAAATCACCCAAGGCTCCACCCTGTTAGTCCGGGATGGTCAATCTGTAAAGACAGGACAGATGCTCGCTGAAGTTGCGGCTCAGGGACGTAATGTTCGCAAGACCACTGAAAAAGCGACTAAAGACGTTGCATCTGACTTAGCAGGTGAAGTCCGATTTTCAAACCTAGTTCCTGAAGAGAAACACGATAGACAGGGTAATACGACTCGGATTGCGCCACGGGGTGGATTGATTTGGGTCTTGTCTGGTGAAGTTTATAACTTACCTCCTGGAGCTGAACCTACAGTTAAAAATGGTGATCAGATAGAAGGAGAAGATGTTCTAGCTGAAACGAAGCTAGTGACCGAGCATGGTGGTGTGGTTCGTCTTCCTGAACAAGAAGAAGGAAAAGGTGGACGAGAAGTTGAAATTATTACTGCTTCTGTATTGCTAGACCAAGCCAAGGTAGTTCCATTTATGCTGTAATATCCTCATTGCCAGTATAATTGCAGAATGCATAGATGCACATACTGCATTAACAGGATGGGCATCAGACAAATAT
>CALDHF010000154.1 GCA_937941595.1 uncultured Acaryochloris sp.
GTCGTTGAGCCATCAGTAGGGGTTTCAGCTTGCTCAGCGCCGTCTTCTGTTGTCGAAGCGTCTGGTGAACCGCTGGCTGCTTCAGCAGTGTCTTCTGTTGCTTCATTACCGTCAGCATCTGCTTGCTCAGGATCTGTTTCAGCTGCTTCAGCGACTTCAGCCTCAGCTAGGAGAAGTTGACTGGTTGCAACGGATTGAAGAGAGGATTGGCTAGCTATAGCAGGTAAGCTGGTCAGAACGCTGATGCTCGTAACACCAAGCAAAGCGGGAAAAACTTTCAATATTGATAAATACTTTTGAGTATTCATGAGTACTCCTAAATTAATACGTTGATTTCGTGTCTAGATTGAGAAGTGACGTTCAACTCACAACTTTCCTGAACGACTGTTGAAGTGTGATTCAGATTGTGTTCGCAAATCTGTAAGTTTGTCGTTCAGAAATGGTAGAAGACGATTGCACTAAATGTTGAGGAGTGGCTAACTCAGATAACTCGGCTATAGCAAAAAGGAACATTCAGCTGTTTCTTACTAGGAATCAGCTGAATGGCAATGCGTAGCATCCTAACTAAGGAGCTTGGGGATCGGTTGCATCAGTTGATTCGGATGCATCATCAGTCAAACCAGGTACTTCAGCATCAGGAGCAGCTGGAATTTCAGATGTTTCAGGTGAAACTTCACCTGGTATGGCATCATCTGGAGCGGCTTCAGGAGCAGGTGGATACTTCGGACTTTCTGTGCTGTCTAATTCAGCACCACCTTGAGGAGCATCAACTTGGCTCCCAGGCTGTGTTGGAGCATTCTCGCTAACAGTTTCACATGCACCTAGAAGCGTAGTGAGACCTAATGTTAGTAATACGGGGATTAGTTTAAGTTGCACTTCAAATACCTCCTTCAAAGTGACAAAAGTAGAGTTTCTTTAAGAACTCTTTCAATTTCTCAGCTTAGATTACAAATGTGAAGAAAATGAGAACAGATATGCACTTTAATTTATTGTTCAAGCACCAACTGGATTTGCAGTGTCTACGAATTCTGTGAATGCCGATGTTTTTCTATAGTTCTAAAGATTTTCGACGAGGGACTTGATAGTTGAGAAAATCGTGGGCTAATTCTGTATGGGGAAAAATAGCACTGGCTTCAAGAAGTAGATCTTGCAGGGTAGTCGCATTATTTGGGGCATAACGAGGACTAAAATGGGTGAGAAAAAGTTTTTTAGCACCTGCGCTTTGGGCAACTTGCGCTGCCATTGTAGATGTTGAGTGTAAACGTTGATAGGCGAGTTCAGCTTCTTGGTGGGCAAAGGTTGATTCATGAATAACAACATCGGCATTCATGGATAATTCAACGGCTTCTTTACAGTAAATTGTGTCTGTACAGTATGCAATTTTACGACCAATTTCCGCTGGCCCACAGAACTCTTTGCCTGTGAAGATGCGTCCATCTGGTAAGGTCACTTTTTCTCCTCGCTTTAATTGTCCATATAGTGGACCTGCGGGGATACCTAGCTGAGCTGCTTTAAGGGTATCAAAACGACCGGGGCGATCGCATTCTTGTATCCGATACCCAAATGCGGGAACTCGGTGTTTGAGGGGGGCGCAGATCACAGAATAGTCTTGGTCTTTGAAGACTGTTCCAGATTGGACGGTATGAACTTGAATGGGATAGGAAAAATGGGTTTGGGAGTAGCGACGACAGGCTTGCAGATAGTCTTCGAGTCCGGGTGGTCCATAGATATCGATCCGTTCTGTGTTTCCTGCTAACCCGCAACTTGCCAGCAACCCCATTAGGCCAAAAATGTGATCACCGTGCATATGGGTGATAAAGATACGTCTAATTTGGCTGCTCTTTAAATCACTGCGCATGAGCTGATGCTGGGTTCCTTCGCCGCAATCAAATAACCATATTTCGGCCCGTTGAGCTAATCGCAGAGCGACACTTGATACGTTGCGCGATCGCGTAGGTACACCTGAACTCGTACCTAAAAAGGTGATTTGCAAAACTCGATAATCCTTTTACCATCATTACTCTTCTCCATTTTCACCGATCTTTGGTGTTTTCGAGAGTGATGCAGGGTTAACTCTCTGGTCAAAATGTCCATGGGGAGATTCTGGCTTCGACAAAATAGCCCAGATTACGCAGACGATTACGGAAACCACACTGATTGTTGTTCGGTAAACCTCATGAATTTGCAAAGTACAGATGGATGTTCGGCAATCCTTATTGATAGAGGGATAAAAGCCGAATGCATATTTAATTTAAGGGTCGCTATTATGAGTTTATCAACACAAGATAAAGCTCATTTTTTTTAGTTTTAATTCTTTGCGGAGAAACGATTATGACACTAGTAGCCTGGAACCCTTGGCAAGAAATCGACACATTTAATCATCAGCTCAATCAACTATTTGATGATGTCTTGACAACCCAAAAGCGGCAAAAAATGAATCAGATAACGACTGTGCCTGCTGCTGAAATATCAGAATCAGAGGATGCTATTTATCTCAAATTGGAACTGCCAGGTATTGATGCAGATACTCTAGACATCAATGCGACTGAAAAATCTATCTCGGTTAGTGGTGAAAGACAGGTAAGTACTACTACGGGGGCAACCCGTTCTGAGTTTCGCTATGGAAAATTTCAGCGAGTTGTTGCCTTGCCTGCGCGCATCCAAAACACAGCAGTTAAAGCCGATTATAAAGACGGAATTCTATCTCTAACTTTGCCTAAAACGGTTGCAGAACAGAATAAAGTTGTCAAAGTTCAGCTTGACTCTGTCTCAGCATAATCACTGCCCTAATGCTGATTCAAGTCGTCTCATTGTTGAGTAATATCAGCCTAGTTGTCTATAACGACAACTAGGTTTCTTTTATGAAGTGATGCACGAATCTTTCTGCCAATCTTTGCTAGGCTGAATGCATATTTATCCGTTATGGCCCATGCTCGCCCACTATACTGATCTGATTCATCGGATTGTTACCGATACCCTCAAAGGCAACATCCGCTCCAAAGAGCAGATCTATCACACCCTAGCAGCAGAAATTAGCACGGGGACAGGGGAGCTATTCGAACGTAGCTTGCAAACCCAGATTGATGAGATCCAAGCCCAGCTAGAAACAACCACCGATGAGCTGAAGCAGGCCAAAGCCACACGGATACAAAGGGCTTTAAACACCATCCATGGAGAATGGGACCGTTGGCAACAACAAAATCAAGACAATACTTTACTGGCTAGTATTGTTCAGTCTTTAAGCCAACAGGAACCCGAGCAACAACTTCAACAACTGATCGCAGTGCTGGATCCGAACCAGGGGAAACATGTATCCCTCGAACAACTCCATCAACTCAGTCAGCTACTCCACCCATCCCAGCCGCAAACCCATGCCAGCTCAGCATCCTCGTCTGTAGAGTTGGCCAATGGTCTCCGACAGGGTCTGAACTCTTGGCAGCAGCTCGAAACCCAAGTCATCAGCTGGATCTATGAACAAGGTCAGAGTTCTCTCGGATTTGGGAATGCGGAGCAACAGGGCCCCTGGCATACCTGGGCTAAAGCAGTTCAGAGTGCAGCTCTTCAGCGCATCTTTACAGATCTAGCTCAACACCGGACCATCACTGAGGCTGGTTTGCCAATGCCTCTACCCATCAAGGATTGGGTGGAACTGGCCATCGTTTTGCAAAGACTGCAATTGGGGCTGGTCCGTTGGTTTGATCAGCAACCTTACGACCCCAAAGCCGGCAAGCGTCTCTCCATTGCTACGTATTTAACATTCACGATTGTTTGGGGACAGCTCTCCCAGCGATTTCACCATCTAGGGCAGACGATGCTTCAAGAAGGGTGTTTCCAGGTGGCCTTGCAGGTATTGGTGCAATTTGCACAGCAAGCGTATTTCCCTTTGTATGGAGGCTTGTTTACCGCGCTGTCAGGAGAATCCTTGCAAACAATGTTGGATTATCTAGACAGTCCTTTACACCAAACCCCAAATACAGGCACAAAGGCCCGGATTTTAACTTTGATTGGCTATACACAGCGAATTTTTGGACATTATGAGCAGGCCTTGGAAATCCATGAACAGGCCTTAGACATCGCCCGTGAGACCCAAGATCAAAACTGTGAGGTTGCTAGCCTCAACCATTTGAGTCGGACCTATGTGTTGCAACAAGATTATGCGGCCGCTATCACCCATAGTCAAAGAGCCTTGATTCTGTCCCGCCAAGCAGGCGATCGCATCGGTGAAGCCAATGCCTTGGCTAATTTTGGATATAGCGAAGTTCTCCAAATTCAGGCAGAGAATCCCCTGGAGTCGGATCGATATGAAAGCATTCTCACCTATTTAGAACAAGGCTTGGCCCTCTCAACGCAGTTACAGGATCGGCCCAGTCAGGCTTTATGTACCAATAGTTTAGGGATTGTACTGGTCGTCACGGGCAAGCCACAAGCGGCAACTGAAGTGCTCGAACAGGGAATTTATATTGCCGAGGCCATCGGCGATCAATGGCTAGTCAGTCTAAATTATGGTTATTTAGCAGAAGCCTATCGTGGGTTAGATCAGATTGAGAACGCCATTTATGCGGGGAGTCTGGCCATGTATTGGATGTATCAACTGGAGTCCCCACAGTGGCGTCAATCCGCTGGTCTATTAAGTATTTTGTATGGACAGGTGGGGCCGGATGCGTTCCAAGCGCATTTGGTCAACTTGCGAGGCAAACTGCTAGCCCGCATTGGCGTAGATGGCTATGACTACCTACTCAAACTCTTGACGGAATATCGTCAGTCCATCGCCTAATCGACAGAGACTCCTAGGGCATGCTGTCACCCAAAACAGACTGGTCTTGGGCTGCGACCAAAATCTGCTAACCTAGCCATTCTATTGTCTGCAAGTCCTTCTGCTGCCAATGATGTGAGCGATCGATGGGGTTTGATTTGTCTGGCTGTTAGTTGAGGTGAATGTTCACACGATTGATCAGTTCTGGTGTCGAAAACCCTTTGTCTAGGTAGTCATTGGCCCCTAATCGTTCAGCCTCTTTGCCCCATTCTTCTGATAATCGGGAAGAGACCACTAGAATTGGCATGGTTAGACCTGACTGACGACACCGATCAATTAACGTAAAACCATCCATATTGGGCATTTCTACGTCTGTGATCATGAGATCTGGGGTGCCATTAGCCTGCAACCATTGCCATGCCTCTAAACCGTCACTACAGGTAATAGTGACAAACCCATAGGTATTAAGACTACTTTCCAGTCGCCGACGCATAAGAGCCGCATCATCCACCACTAAGATAGTTTGCACTGTATCCGCAAGGGTGGGGCTTGGGGTATGCTCTGGCTCTGCGAGGGCTATCGGTTTGTGGGTTGCTAATGTTGTGGCTAGAGCAATTGGATCTAATACAGTCAGCAAACGACCATCTGCCTGTAAACTCACGCCCAATAGTGCTTGTGGACTAACTAAGGGCGCGGGCAAAGGCTGAATCAGTAGTTCTTCCTGCCCCAAGAGGTCATCAGCAACCAACCACACATCCCTTGCATTCTGCTGGCTAGAAGGACGGGTGCGAACACAAATTGTGGTGTCAGATAAGACAGAGGACTTGTTCCAAAATGCGCTTAATGAATACCCTGAAGCGTCTCCCCTTTCAGTTGAAATCTGCCATTGTAGGTCGTTTCCTGGGGGAGGTTGAATATCCATGGAACTAGCCATCATGGTCTCTTGTATGTCGTCCGTTGGTAGCGCAACGGTGCGTTCACCCACTTGCAACAAGATACAGGGCACCAAAAGTTGAGGCGCAGGAATTTCGATAATGAAGGTTGTTCCTTGGCCCAATTGGGTCTCTATCTGTAGACGACCCCCGATATTGGCAATTTGATTGGCAACAACATCCATCCCTACCCCTCGCCCAGACACTTCACTGACGGAGCTTCGGGAACTAAATCCAGGTTGACAGAGAACGGCCACTAAGTCGCTAGGGGTTTGAGTTTGGGTCAGGGCAAAACCTCTTTCCTGAGCAATTTTGCTGACCTTCTCACCATCGATCCCTCGACCATCGTCTTGCAGCAAAAAGCGATATAAATTGCCGCGCCTTTCTAATGTAATTTGAATGGTTGCTTCAATGGATTTGGCCTGATTCAAGCGCTCCTCCATGGATTCAATGCCGTGATCGTAGGCATTACGGAGTAGATGTAAGAGGGCCGGTTCTAGCTGCTGAACCACACCGGCATCGAGTTCTACCTGCTCACCCTTAATTTCTAAGAGGGCTGGCTTGCCGTAGCGATTGGTCAAATCTCGGAGAATCGCACGAGCTCGCAGGGTTAGATTCCGGAAGGGCACCAACCGACTGGTTTCGATGCCATCTTTGAGTTGCGTGATATTGCGATTGAGGTGTCCCAAGGTACCCACGGTCTCTTGGGACACACCTTCTAACTCCGCCCCTAGCTCGGACATCCGCAAAATATTTTCTAGGAGCCGATTAATGGTGGTATACCCCTGACGATATCGTTCTAGGGTGAGACCGCTGTCTGATTCTTGGACATCACTAATATCGCGTAACAATGCATAATCATCTTGCAGTTGTCTCAATCGTGAAATATACTGCGCACTTTCTTGGGTCAGGCTTGTAAGTTGGCTTAATTGGGTTTGAAGTGTGGAAGACTTATTAAAGGCAGAACGAGCGGTGAGCAGTGTTTCAACCACTTGTTGAGAGGATTGGTTGAGCCGTTTTAAGGGCACTGGAATTTTAATATCTTGTTTGATGTCCGGGGTAGAAGCTGCAGCCGGGCGAGGGGTTTGATTTTGTTCTGGTGCGGGAAATAGACCAGGCAATGCTGGTGTAGGATCAGTGGTTTGCTCAGGGGCGGCTAAGATCTTCTCCTCAACAGCGGATCCTGATTCTTCCAAATCTAGTTCTAAGAAACTTGTGAAATCCACCTCAGTGGCATCTTCCAGGAATTCATCTGAAAGATCGGCCATCTCGTCCAGATCGGCGATCTCCATGTTCGCGGTCAAGCCGATATTGAGATCGGGGGTGGAGAGAGTGGGTGTTTCGAGTAGATCGGGTGACATCGCTTCCAGATCCAATGCTAAGTCTGGTAGATCTAGGGTTAGATCGGGTGCCATTGCTGTTAGGTCTAGATCGGCCTCTGCATCCAAAGGATCAAGACTAAAGTCAGTGTCTAGATCCAAATCAGCTGCCATATCAATGCCTTGAACTGAGTCAACTTGAGCTGGTTCGGCGGTCGGCAAGCTTTCGGCTAAGAGTGAAGCATCTGCTTGCTCTGCGATTAGAGCGGTTAGCGTTTCTTGTTGGGTTGGGGTTAACTGACCGCTCTGTTTCGCACAATGCTTGAGCAAATCGAAATATTGAGGCCATTGCTGACGCCACAGTGTTGCTACGGAAATTTGCTGCAATTGAGCTGCACTGCTGAGGAGTGTAGACCAGTCTTCTGCCAATTGTAGATCCTGTCCGATCTGCTGAAGTTGGTCCAGCATTTGCCTGGCAGTGGCGGCAGTTTGACTGGGAATGCCGTGATCAGAAAGCTGATTGACAGCCATTTCCAGTTCTAGAACGACGAGGTCAAAGCCCTGTTCCGCAAACTCTTGATGAACCTGGGTCAGTTCATCCCAATTGGGAATGTATTGGAGATGAATCTGTTCATGGAGGGTTTTGATCCGATTGACGGTGGGTTCGACTGATGTCTCGGTATCACGCCTACTGGATAATTCCAAGCAACTTCCCAGCAGTTCACCAGCCTCTAATAGCATGCGATGCAACTGGCCATCTTCAAGGGCAGGGGCCTCTTCTAAATAGCGTAAGTCAGACAGCAAATCTTCTAAAACCATAGCGGCATGAAGGACTGCATCTGCGCCTACCGTTACGGCACTGCCTTTAATGGTGTGGATAGCTCGATAAATATTCTGAATATCGGCGACCCAGGAGGCAGGCGTGAGTTTTTGAGCTAAATGGATATAAGTTTGCAAATGTTCTTGACTGTCAATCTCAAACATGGCTTGCAGTTCTTTCTGAAGTTCTGCTTCAGGATCGCTGCCAAGAGGAGCTGGAGGTAGAGGATGGGAAGCGTTGGGGTCAGTCATCATGTCTCTTCGGCGCAAAATGAGCGATTTTCTAGTGCGAAAGCAAGGCCGGGAAAAACCCGCTTAAGAATTAGTAGGAACAGCTAGGGGCAAGTTCGCTGATTTCAGGTCATGCTCTGATTCCAAGGTATCAGCGGTGACCATGTTTAACTGGAAGAATTCCACCATTTCTGTAAGGGTGCGCGCTAACTCTCCCATGGAGGCTGCTTGTTCACGGGTTGTATTGGCCTGGGATTCAGTGTCTTCCGCTTCGCGGGCAATGGTTTGGGTGGCAATTAATGTACTTTGGACGGCTTCAAAAATGTCATCGTTTGCTCTTCTCACTTGCTGGCCGGATTGAGCGACTTGTTCGGTGACGGATTGCATATTGGCAAACGCTTGCTGAGATTTATCCACCTCAGCGGTAAATTTATGGACGAGCTGGTTGATATCGCTGACATCCTGATTTAGCCCCGATGTCACGGTTTGAATTTGATCAGTGCGCTGTTGTAGCTGGGCCAAGGTCTGATTGGTCTCTGATGCTAAGTCATTGACCTGGCGGGAGACCGCTTCAAATTCTTTGGCAATGCTGGCAAATTGCGTGGGGTCTTTTTCTTTTAAGGCCCGGTTGGAGAGCATGGACGCATTCAAGGCTAAGACCCGGGTTAGAGAAGCTACACGCTTTTGATCTTTTGAGAATTGAGAGGCTAGATCCACAAACTCGTTCAATAACTGGGTCCGTTTCACAATCTGATCGGTGCCTGCTTCTAGGGTAGAAATACCCTGGACCATTCCATTCATCTCTTGTTGGCCCACGGCAACGGCCTGTTTTGCCAGTTCGACTGCGGTTTCGGTAGCAGTCGCTTGTTCTCGGGAGTTTTCTGTGAGGGTGTTGACGTTTTCCATTAGCGATCGCACATCCGTAACGGATTGAGTTTGGCTCTGGGCACTCTCTGCGGTCTCAATCGCTAAAGATTCTAACTGCTTGGTATTGTTCGTAACCTGATCCGCCGTAGAAGCCACTACTGACATGATCCGGTGCAAAGATTCAATCAAGCGATTCAACGTATCAGCGACCAAACCCGTAGCTCGCTCATTCACCTCCGCTTCAACCGTTAAATCTCCATATTCAATAGCTGATACTACATCCAAAATATGTCCCACATCTTCTTGAAGTAGCTCACTTTCGGCACGAATTTGTTGTTCCTGAGCCGCCCGCTGTTCGGCTTGTTGTTCCAGTTGTTGGTTGGACTCCAACAAGTCCACTTTCGACTTTTCTAAAGCTGCTTGGGCTTGTTTGCGGTCTTGAATATAACCCTGTACGGCCAGGACAACGATGGACCAGGTGAGGGTCAACACCACCAGACTAATAATGGCAAAAGTAAAAGACCAGGTGAGTCGTTGGCGATAGCTGCCAATTTGGTTGCCTACATTCCTCTGCACTGTTGCCAAAGTGCCCTGAATTCCGTCGTTATAGATCTGCTTTTGGGCTTCATATTCGGGACCCAGTAGTAATTGCAAAGCCTGGGGCGCTTTTCCTTCACGCACGAGTTTAAACGCTTGCATTTCATAGGCGACGAGTTTGTCATTGGCAACGCTCGTTTGCTCTGGATTCGATTGCTCCGCCACCGGAACCTCTTTTAAGACAGTATTAATAGCATCATCTAATTGAGGGACATACTCGTTATACCGATCCTCCCAGCGAGTCTTGCCTGTACTGGCCCCCATTCGTGCTGACATGGTCAGCACCTCATCCAAATGTACAATCGAACCACTCAGTTTTTGCAGCTTAAATTCCTTGGCAATGGTTGTTTGCAACCCCTGAGAAATTCGCCAGATATTCCAGGCAGAGGTTCCTGTGAGGGCCAAACTCACCAGAACGGATGCAGAGATTGTTGCCACTAGCCGACTTTGCAATTGCCGTTGCAACCAAGACCCCTGATCCGCTGCGGCCAAAGCGTTTGCCTGTTCTATAGGAGCATCTTCGGAGATGGGAGAAGAAGCAGTCGTCATCATACTTACCTAATTTCAGTAGACCAAAAGATAGAG
>CALDHF010000155.1 GCA_937941595.1 uncultured Acaryochloris sp.
TCATCGAGACCACCCTCCAAGATGTCGGCCTCTGGTCAGAAGTCAAAGACCGACTCAAAGCCCCAGCCCTCTCTCTGTCGGGAGGGCAACAACAACGCCTCTGTCTAGCCAGAGCTCTGGCCCTCCAGCCCCAAGTTTTGCTGATGGATGAACCCTGTAGCGCCCTAGATCCTCTCTCTAGCGAAATTATTGAAGACCTGATTGTGCGATTAAGAGGCACCTACACTATCTTGATCGTCACCCACAACCTCGGCCAAGCGGCTCGAATTGCCGATGATGTTGCGTTTTTCTGGGTCCAACATGATGTGGGCCAACTCGTTGAATTTGGCCCAGCTCAACACATTTTTAACAGCCCCAAAGAACCTCTGACCCTAGCCTATGTAAGTGGTCGGCGCGGCTGACCCAAACTGCCCACATCCAGATAGCACTTTAAAGTCCATCTATCCTCTACTTAATAAATTCGGTTCACCCAAAACGGCCAAGACCCATGTTTCTCTGTCATTAAGCATTGGGAAGAGAACATCCTGACCTGATGATCTGACTTTTTGGTTGCCAAGAACAATGAGATTTATGTCCATCTGGCGGAAAGTTCTCATTATTCAGTGGACACGATCTATAGGAAGTTAAAGAAAATAACCAAATTTTGCGTAGAGAATGATACCAAGTCCATTAGCAGAGATGATATCGATAAAATTCTTAGCTATAAGCCATTTAACGGACATTCCGCAGGTTAGTTGAGATCATTCATGAATCAGATTTCAAAGCTGAGCTTGCACAAAATTCTTGACACTCCCAAAACGCTCTCCTTTGCCAAGAAACTCGATAATCATATCGGAGATATTTGGATGTTTGTACACCACTACAATGCATCCTTACAGAACTAGAACTACCAGATTTTTCTATGGCTGGCTCACTATTGAAGTGCCTGTTTTAGCTGACTACAGGTTTGGAGAATTTTATCAATACTGCCAGGATTCACGAGACCGTAGTAGTCAAATGGATAAACTTGATTATTTTGCGTTGCGCTAAGTTGATTCCAAAAGGGAGCTGTCTTAAAGCTCTCCAAAGCATTTTTTTCAGGATCAACCACAAGCATAACCTCTGGATTGGCTGCCAAAACTTTTTCTGCTGATAAGGTGACGTATCCTCCTACTGGACTGTCACCCTGTAGATCCGCCACCAGGTTTTTGGCTCCAAATCGTTGGAGTAAATCTCCTGCCCAGCTCGTTTTATTGGGAGCCAAGATCGGCTGCTGACTCACCAATACCAATGTGGTCGGTTTGGGGTCGGAGGGTTGAGTTTCACAGACTTGGTAGCGGGTAAGGAGTGGGGCTGGATCTGCCTGAATTTTGGTGGCTAAGGTCTCTGTGAGGTCAATCATTGATTGCCAATTATCAATATCTGTGGCCAGGGTGGCAATCCCCAAGTCTTCCAGCTTTTTAAGGACCTGATCATGGAAGCCTGCTGCGCCAACTACAAGCTGAGGCTTGAGGGCCACAACTTGTTCTAGATTAGGGGGAGTGCGGCCTTGACTGACGGCGGGAATATCTTGAAAACGAGGGTCTTGATCGATAAGGCGACTGCCCGGTCGGCCCACCAGCTTCGTTTGGTCAAGTTGATAAATCATATCTGCGGTTAAGGAAGTAAGGGCCACCACACCCCCTGTTTGTTCCTGCGCTGTGGAGGGATCGGGTTCTGCCGTTGGACTAGATAAGCGCTCAGAACAAGCGACTAAACTGGTACTGAGGAGGAGCGACAAAATCCATAGACTTGTTCTCAATCCCTGAAGTTGATTTTGCATGGGTTATCCTCGGGCATGGTTAAGATCAGATGGAGTATTTTGAGGGTGGGCGTTAGCTGATAAGGCACAAATTTGTAAACCCACAGGGGTATCAATGATACTGGCGTTGATGCCAAAGACTTGCGCTAAATTGGCGGTGGTTAGCACCTGCTGAGGAGTGCCGAGGGATTGGAGTTGGCCTTGATAAAGCAGCGCCAAGCGATCGCTATAGCGAGTCGCCAAGTTGAGATCATGCAGAACAGTAATAATCGTCAGGCCATGGTCTTGATGCAAAACTTTTAACAGGTCTAGCAGCTCTAGCTGGTGGCGAAGATCGAGATAGGTAGTCGGTTCGTCCAGGAGTAGCACTTTAGGATCTTGCGCCAGGGCTAGGGCTAAGAAAGCCCGCTGACGTTCTCCGCCCGACAGCTGTTCTATCGGGCGATCGCGAAAGGACAGCATCCCCGTTTGTATCAAAGACAACGTCACTTTATGCCGATCTGTGGGGGTGAGATCCCATTGCCACCAGGGTTGGTAAGGGGTGCGCCCCAGGCAAACGAGCTGATGTACCGTCAGTCCAGCGGGCAATGTTTGCTGTTGGGGCAGAACAGCCATTTGTTGCGCAACTTTCTGAGTTGACTGGTGATGAATCAACTTACCGTCCAGCCGGACGCCCCCCGAGCGAATAGGCAACATGCGGCTGACTAACTTGAGTAGGGTCGATTTGCCAGAGCCATTCGCGCCTAACAGACTAAGCCATTCCCCTGAATGCAAAGTCAAATCGAGGTCTGGGATGGTTAACCCTTGGCCGTAGCCGCCTGAAATTTGGTCTAGCTCTAGCATCTCTAGGCTCCCTGAAACGGCGTAGCGCGACGATAAAGCAACCAGATAAATAGAGGGGAGCCGAGGAGCGCCGTCACAACCCCTACGGGCAATTCGATAGCCCCGACCCGTGCCAGCAGGTCGGCCAGGGTCAAGACCCAAGCACCACCCACTGCCGAGAGAGGCACTATCCAGCGATAGTCGTTTCCTACTACAAGACGGACACCGTGGGGCACCACCAGCCCGACAAAGCCGATTAACCCACCAATACTCACAGCACTAGCTGCTAACAGAGTGGCCACCCCACCAATTAGGAATCGCGATCTCGACAGAGAAATCCCCAAACTTACGGCTAAATCATCGCCGAGGTTGAGCACATTAATCACGCGCGACAACAAACAGCCAAGAATGAGAGCCACACCAATATAAGGACCAGCAGTTGTGACTTCGGCCCAACCCCGACCGTTTAAACTGCCAATCAACCAGTTTAGGGCCGCCTGAATCCGACCATCATCCGAGAGCAGTAGTAGCGTTGTCTGAATAGCACCAAAGAGCGAACTCACGGCAACGCCCCCCAGTACCAGCCGCTCCACGGCAATGCCCGTGCTGGAATGACCTAGGAAATAGACTAGAGCTGCTGTTAAGACTGCGCCTACCCAAGCAGCTAGCGGTAGCCACGCTAGAAAAACATTCAGAGTGATCAGTGCGATCGCAACCAGTCCTGCCCCTGCCGAAATTCCTAGAATAAACGGATCCGCAAGCCCATTACGGAGCATTCCTTGCAACAAAGCGCCCGACATGCCCAAAGCGGCACCAACCAATAGCGCGGCTGCAATACGGGGTAGCCTCAACTCCCAAAGAATTGTTTGATTGAGGGATGGTCCTTGATGCCATAAGGCTTGCCATACTTCGCTAAAACTCATGGTCACAGAGCCTTGAGCTAATGCCAGCAGAAGGGTAGCAACAAGTCCTACAGCAAAGAAGCCAATGATAGAAGCGCGTCGCAAAACCTTGGACTTCGTCTCACGTGTTGAGGATAAATTCAATTTATCGTGAGGCATTGCCTGCCCTGTTCCTAACCATGATTTATTCCAAGGTTGTTGCCGGAGGCGGGACTGGGGCCGGAGCTGGAGCCGGAGGTGGAACTACAGCCGGAGCTGGAGGCGGGACTGGAGCTGGAGGCGGGACTGGGGCTGGAGTTGGAGCTGGGACCGGAGCTGGGGCCGGAGCTGGGGCCGGAGGTGGAACTACAGCCGGAGCTGGAGGCGGGACTGGGGCCGGAGCTGGGGCCGGAGCTGGAGCCGGAGCTGGGACTACAGCCGGAGCTGGAGCTGGAGCTGGAACTACAGCCGGAGCCGGAGCTGAAACTGGGACTGGGACCGGAGCAGGTTTCGGAGTAGAAGCTGGAGTTGGCTTAGCAGCCGGGGGGGTCGGAGTACTTACAGGGGTGTCTACCTGTTTGTTGGGTATTGCAGCTGGGACTGGAGCCGGTTGGGACGTCGGCTTAGGAGGAGGCGCGATTGGCAGTTGGGCACCACCTGTGGGTGGTGCTGGCGCTTGCTTGGCTCGACGGGATTTGGCCGCCTCTCGTTCTGCAGCACGCCGTTCAGAGAGGGCTCGATTTTTGCGAGCTTGTTCCTGCTCCTTAGCCGTTAAATCACCTTTTTGTTCGAACTTAAGTCTAATAGGTCGATTTCGTTGAGCTTCAGGAACATCCTTCAGCTCCTTTCTAACCTGTTTGATAAATTGTTTCTTATCCTGCTCAATCGCTTTATCCAGTTCTGGATCCCCTGTAGACCTTGTTTGCTGTAGGTCAACAAGTTTGCCATCTTCATTATAAATTGGCTTAAACGACTCATGTAAACCCGCCGTCGTTTTTGACTTAGCATCCTTTCGGTAGCCAACCCGCCTTTTACCTCGTCCCTTTTGCTTCGATTCCTTAGGAGTAGCGGGAGATTTAGGTTGTGTATTGACTGCTGTCTTTTGCCGCTTCTTAGAAGACTGGGTTTTAGCCCGTCTAGTTTTCTTAGACGTCCTTAATTTCTTAGATGTCCCTGATTTTTTCGTAGTGGTTGATGGATTTGTGGTGTCAGCAGACTTATCTTTCCCAGTTTTTACAGGTGTCTCAGCAGAGACTTCCTTCTCATCACCATCAGATTCATTAGAGGTAGATGGCGTCAGCTCAGACTGATTTTCGGACTCAGCAGTAGGTGATGATTTTTCGGTAGGCTCGCTGGCTTCTGTCTCTTTAGTAGTAGGCTCAGTTTCTTCAGACGAGGGTTCTGTTTCTTCAGGGGAGGGTTCAGGTGGTTCTGTTTCTTCGGGAATGTCGGGGAGTTCTTCTGGTTCAGGAATGAGTGGTTCAGGAGTCGAGTTTAAAGCTACAGGCTCTGGCACGTCAGCGACAAGGTCAGTAGCATTAGACTCTTCTAGTTCTTCCAAAGGTTCAGGTTCTAATTCTTCTAGAGGAATCGGGTCTTCCTCCTCAATTACTTCCTCTGGAGCATCAACTATAGCAATCTCAATAGCATCTTCATCGGACCAGTCACTCTCTTCAGCAGTGGGTAGGCCAACACTAATACCTAAGAACAAAGAGTGCATCACTAACGAACCCGGCAAGGTAAATGCCAGGATGGTTCGGACTAGCCGCTCTTCATGTTTTCGTTTTGTGCTGGAGAACGGGTTGAGACTCATTCCAGTAACTGAGAATTGATTACTTTAAACAATACACAATTTTCCATTAATTGAAAGTCAACTCTGATACGCATAAATAAATACTAAGTCGGCACACTCAAGATTTTACAAGCTTTACAGGCAATATCTTCTGAATTCTATTAAAAATTTGTCTTTAGAGAAATAGAAAAACCAGGCATTTCTTTTCTATTTACTTGACAATAAATTGCATTAAAGATAGGGTCTCATTTATGGCCGATTGCACCGAGGGTTCGACATCTTTTGGGTGGCTCAACGTATAGCAGGGGTGATTGCTATACAAATTGTCTCTATATTTGTTCGTTCACAGTCTTAACGCTCTACAAGACCCGTTCAGTCTGCTGCGGTTTCGGTGGAGACAGTCGGCCTTCTTTATCACTGTGATTTGTGGAGTAGGAACAATGCAGTTTGGCCAAGTGATCGCTGATGGGGGAGTGGTAATGCTGCCTCTGTTGGTGTTTTCATTAATTTCTATTTCATTAATCGTCGAGCGTCTGATCTTTTGGACAAGAGTGAATCGTAACCAGTTGCGAATCGTCAAGCAGGCGCTGAGACTCTATCGCCATGAAAATATCTATGACGCTTTGGGGTATTTGCAAGAGCAAGGGAAATTTCCGGTTGCCCGCATTTTCTTATCTGCCCTGTCCTTAGAAGAACCCACACCTGAAGAATTTCGGTTGGCCTTGGAAAGCGAGGCTCAAGCAGAGTTGCCGACCCTGAAGCGATTTTCTACGGTCTTTGACACGATCATTAGTATTTCGCCCTTGCTGGGACTATTGGGAACGGTGTTGGGTTTAATCAACTCCTTTTCCTCCTTGGATTTGGGTAGTATCGGTGGCAGTGAGACGGCTGGAGTAACTGGGGGAATTAGTACGGCCTTAATCTCAACGGCAGCAGGTCTCATTGTGGCCATATCAACCCTAATTTTCGCCAATGCCTTTCGGAGTCTGTATCAGCGGCAGTTGGCTTTTATTCAAGAATATGGTGGCCAGCTAGAGTTGCTGTATCGTCATCGCTACGAACGAGGAGGGGTCCATACCCATGCGGTTACCCGATGATCCAACGCCACCGGCTCAGATTAATATTGTGCCGATGATTGATATCATTTTTGCAATTTTGTCCTTTTTCATCATTGCGACTTTGTTCCTGAACCGGAGTGATGCCCTACCCGTGAATTTGCCCCAGGCCAAGACAGCCAAACCTCAGCTTTCAACGAAGGTGACGGTCACGGTCAATGCTGAGGGTGATCTGGCGCTCAATCGCGAACCGATTCAATTAGAGGCCTTAGAGGCAGAAGTGAAAGACTTAACTGAAACCACCGAGAAGGTGGTGGTAGTTATCCATGCAGATGAAAAAGTCGGTCATGGCCGCGTGATCACAGTCATGGATCGCATCCGAGATATTGAAGGTGCGAAACTTGCCATTGCTGCGACGAAGAAGCCATGACCGTTAGAGCTTTAGGCTACAACTAACGTGTCTGAAGCCAAAAAGTGTGCCAAATGATATGCCCGTTCTTCTGTGGCCAACAACATTTGCTCGTAAAGATAGCGAGTACCACGATCGCCTAAGCTTTCCGCTTGAGACGCTTGGCTGCGTAACAGCTTGATCAATGCTTGTTCGGCTCCTAGGTCATGCTCAACCATGGTCCGACAGTTGTAAACCCCGTCCGCTTCTGGCTCAAAACAGCACAAGTCAGCCAGTGTGCTAAAGCTAGCAACGGGCACACCTCCTAAGCCATTTAAGCGCTCGCCTAAATCGTGAACGTGACTTTTGGTAGCATCCCCACATTCTTGGAAGAAGTTATGGAGTTGATAGAACTCCGCACCTTCGACGACAAAATGATGCTTTTGGTATTGCAAATATAAGGCTTGAAAACTAGCCAGAACAGTATTCATACCCTCACAAATCGGTTCGGTGGCGGACCGATCCATCAGCACGGGATTATCGGCAATTTGACCAAAGGTTTGCACAATAGTAGTAGACATAATGTTCCTCTCTCAGAAAATGGCAAGTCTGGTTCAGCATCTTGATTTCAGGGGAAATTGGGATCAAGATGCTGACGCTATCTCAACTTTTAATGCGCAGTAATTTCTTTGCCCTAAAGGTAACGTTTTTCCGTTGCTAAAGGTTTAAATTTGCTATCTCTTAACCTCCTTAGATGACCATGACCCGACTCTATTCCCCATTACTTGTGCTGGATTTTCAATACTCCCCCTGCCCTTTCCCAAGCTCAAGATAAACCGTCTGACATCACAAAACTGTCAAATCAGGAACGCTGTGTGCTGAATAAATCTAGCTGTCATGCTATCGAGAGGCCTCCAGTTCCTAAACATGGGACTCACCTACTGCGATTGCTGCACCATCTCCCAATTGGAACGACAATGAACTGATTCAGACAACAGCTCAATCAGTTCATTATCTCAAAGCAATTTCTATCAGCCGAACAAGTCAAAAAAACGCTCAGTTTCATCTTTCCACTTGTTCCTTGATCCTAGCCATTCCCTATGTCCCAGGCGGCCTCTACCGCGAGATATCCTTGACTATCATATTCTTTTAACTGTTCACGAGTAAAAGGGAAAAAATCATTTTCTCCAAAATAGGCTTCGGATAGTTCAGCAAAATACTCTTTGACATTTTTGAGGGCATAGGACGTCGTCATCTTGCCATTATTCCTTAAGACGTTTTGATGCAAACCCAGTTCTTGAGCATGCTGATAAGCCTTAATCAATGGCTCAAACTCATAGGTAATAACTTGATGATGGTAAGCATGAGCTAGTTCGTGCAGAACATGCCAGGGCTGGGTGGAATCCCATTTGATAAAATTTTGGACATTACAAATTTCTATTGCATGAGCCTTTTTGGGATTATACCCATTGTTTTGTAGCCACTTAGCTGAAATGTGATATACCATCCCAGGAAAGCCTGCAGTTGACTTTTCTAGCCAAATTTTCGTCTGCATTAATGACGGATGATGCTTCGCGGGAATTGTTTCTTTGATCTCTTGCAATCTCAAGGCCAATAGGTCAATCGCTTCCCTCGCAATCTCTGGATCTGCTATTAACAATTCTCTATTGATCAGGATATTCCATCCTTCGATATTTTGTCTGAGGTATTTGTGCCAACACAACCGAGACAAGAATTTATATATCGTATTTTGAAAAAGATGCTGACTATATATAGTCTGATTATCGATACGCTGTTTTTTCTCAAGTAGCCATACCATATGAATTATGCGAATGGGCAGTTGCCTCTAGGTTGACAGGTAGGTAGGTTCAACTGATTTTTTCGACGCGACCTACTTTGAATTGTTGTATAGGTACGATTTCAACTGAATCTTCTCGACTGGGAGCTGACTTTCTAGCTGAGGTCACTATATTGTCTTTCATTATTCGAATGACATATCGTCCGATGTTTGATGTTTGAGACTCCTGATAACTAATTTCGACATCAACCCAGGCTGCATTTGAAGTCCATTGTTCTAACCAGAGTTGCAGTATTTTTAGAGGAACATATCTGAGGATTGGGTACAGGATTTTTCTGAGACCTGTGAGGCTTTTGCTTTGGATACGCCCCGTCTTGGGGACATGTTGCCAATCCCAGCCGATTCGCATCCAAATTTCGCGCTCGGCTATTTGCTCAAACTTACTCAGTCCGGCCCACCCTCGATAATAGGGGCGTAGTGTTTCTAAAGGCCCAGCTCGGGAAATGAGGACATCTAGAATATCGGGGTCGAGGTGTCCCCAAAATTGTCCTAGGGGTAAATCCAGAAGAGTGGGTGCAAATTGATGTCCACCAAAGTGGGTACTCTGCCAAATGCGCAGATGTTCTATATGGCCATAGTCTTTTCGTAATTGGCGATACAGGGGCGTCCCAAAACGGCCACAGGCAAGATCAACCTGAGTATGCGTACAGATTAGGAGGTCGCGAATTAGCTGAGATGCTTGTAGATATTGCTCAAAGGCTTGCAGATCATTATTTTGCTGCAACAGATTATGGAGAAGCGCGATTGCTAACTGATCGCCTTGTTCTCTAGGCACTAAATATTCATGTTTGCTGTATTGAGCAAAGTACTTTCGGGGTCGCCAGTAATGGATTGCTCGGACCACGTGCGGATCAGAGTATTCGCAGTCAGGTGCGATCGCAATCGGTCTCACCAAAATCCCTCGCCAAAAAAACAATTTTTTAATTAAGGGAATCATTTGATTGATTAGTGGATCAGTCTCGAACATCCCTTTCCGCCAAGGTTGAGGAAGTTCAAAGATCAACCAATGATCAGCTGTACCGGCTGTACCTATGGGATCTTCTCCATTGTGCTTGGAAACTTGTGAGCAATACTGGCAAGTCTCAAAAAGGTTAGTTGTCTTCATTTGAAGCTGTGACACGAAAGTAGTGCAAATGTATTAATACGATCAAGCGTCTTAGTCACTCCAGCAATTTGGCATTCTCAATAGAGAAAAGCTATTACGAATTGATGGAATCTCTTCCGTTGTGGCTTGATGCAATTTGCCCCGTAACGCCTTTAAGTAAAGGCGTCCATACCTATGGGCTTAAGAATTCTCATTTAATCTCCCATAATTTATTAAGAATATTTTTGATTAGAGTTATTAAATTACTGATATTAGCAGACTAGTGAATAGCTAAGTATGTATGGTTTTTAGTCTTTTGAACCAATATTCTGTAACTTTTACGACAGATTTTTCAAAAAAATATATATCCTTATTAAGAAATCTAGTCTATACTTCTAGAGATCTTATTAAGAATAAAAGTCAATAAGATCAAAAAATCTCATATGAACTTCACATGCAGATCAGCTAAAAAACACGATTTATAGGAATAATAGATTAAAAAATAGATATTTTTTGATTAATTGAATCTATATAGTCTTTTTCTTCTATTTATCATAATTTTTAGCTATTTGCGCTTATTTTCTAATCCTAAGAGGTTGAAATCTTCATGAGTTTTTCTCCATTAACAACACTACCAAAGCAGGTTGGCGATAATAGCCAAAAGACTCCCAAGCAGTGGCCTCTAGTTGTTCTCGATGCTAAACTCGATCACTTTTCGTCCCTAGCTACAGATTTGGCACATCGTGCAGATGTCCTGATTCTGTCTCCAGAGAAGGATGGAGTCGAGCAAATTACTGCAGCACTAGAGCAACGTGATGGCCCTACCGAACTACACATCGTTTCCCACGGCTTGTCAGGATGCCTACAGCTTGGGAACACCCAACTGAGTTTTAATACCCTTGATCGCTATGCGAAACAGTTCAAAGCATGGTCTCGGGTTTTAACAGGTGCTGATGTTCACTTGTATGGTTGTCAGGTTGCAGATGGAGCGATAGGTTATCTCTTCTTGCAACAGCTACATCAACTGACTGGTGCAAATTTGGCCGCATCCAGTCAACGGATTGGACGCTCGGGAACAACAACATATTGGGATCTAGAGACTCAACTGGGCGCGATTCAAAGTGCTCCAATCTTCTCTGAATCTCTAAAGCAAAGCTACAGTGGTCATTTTGAGATTACAGTTGGCGTTAATACAAATGAGGTTGTTGAGTCTGAGCAAACCCCATTCGTTATCACTTTTAATACTGATGTACCGATTGATTTCTCAGATCCTCCAATTGTCGAACTCACCAGTTCTGAGGGAGAAGCAGGATTAACCCGTTTTCAATTAACTGCCAATACTCCAACGGGCATCTCTATTGACCCTAATGTGCCCCTTGGCAATGGTTTTACAAGTGCTGAGTTCGGCATTTTGGGCAATGGGGCAAATATCTCTCTGCCCACGGCAAATTCAGATGAGAACGAAGGCAGGGCTGAAGCCTTCCCTCAGGATGTTGAAGGTGTAGACGAAACAGTCACTTTCGCTATCCGACTTGTTAGTGGTGGCGCTAATGGAGACACCCTAGCCCCTGGCTCAGAAAGTTTTGACGTTACTTTCCTTGAAGA
>CALDHF010000156.1 GCA_937941595.1 uncultured Acaryochloris sp.
GGGTTATTGCTCAATTCAGCCGACTATGGCCAGTTTGTATTAGGGATCCAGTCTGGAGATACAACTGATTTTGCCCGCACCCCCCTAGGCCCTGCCAATACGGACTCACCCAGAGTCCATGGGTGTTTGAGTCAACAGCAAATTGATTGTACTCATACCCGACGTTCATGTTTCTGGAGTTCTGCTATTGCTCAGGGAGCCGAAAATGGAGATGGAGCCAAACTCAGAGCTTGGGAAAGTGCTGGAGCTGGTCTAGTCTTTGATCTGGAAGGCCCTGATGCCCAAGCGGTGACCATGCCGCCCGCCCCTCGACTAGACAGCCCAGAACTCGCAGCAGAAATGGCTGAAGTCTATGCCCAATCACTTCTACGAGATGTGCATTTCTCTCAGTTAAGAGATCCTAATTTGGGTGATCCAGTAACTAGTGATGCTCCTTGTGAGCCGCAACTATCAGTGGATGACGCCATCGAAACACTCAATTCAGTGGCTATTAATGGGCAGACCTGGTTTGCTGCCAACTGTTGTGATCTCACGGATGCTGAGGGTGCCCGTCGACGTCCATCTGTAACCCGCCAAAACATCTTTCGCGGTATCGCTCCAGGAGACAATATTGGCCCCTACCTCTCACAATTCTTACTGATTGGTAATCAGCCGTTAGGCGATAGTAATGGCACTATTTTTGATCAGAGTGCCGGTCATATCGCTTATGGATCAATCCGTATCGACCAGCGGGTAAGGCAAGCTACCCCTTGCAAAGATTTCATGACTACCTTTGAAGCCTGGTTAGATGTACAAAATGGTGCTGATTTGCGAGGTTTAGAAACCTATGTTGGCCCCAATGCCAATCAATGTCGTGAATTTCCAGCCTATCGAGTCATGACGACGCCTCGTGATTTGGCAACGTATGTTCACTACGACGCTTTATATGAGGCATATTTGAATGCATGTCTAATTCTTCTGGGTATGGGGGCACCGTTTGATCCAGGTATCCCCTTCCAAAAGCCCGATGTTGAGGATAAACAGCAAGGGTTTGCCCATTTTGGCGGACCACAAATATTGACCTTAGTCTGTGAAGCAGCCACCCGAGGCTTAAAGGCAGTGCGTTTCCAGAAGTTCAATGTTCATCGTCGACTACGTCCAGAAGCCTTAGGGGGGCTGATTGATCGGTATAAGAAGAATATCAGCACTAATGATGAACTGAAGCCAATCGCCGAACTGGTGAATGCGCTGGATGGTGTCGGTCTATTAGATTGTGTGGCCACCCACAATCAAACTCAGAATGGTAATCAGAATCAAGACTATTTTTTACCGATGGCTTTCCCTGAAGGATCCCCCATGCATCCCAGTTATGGCGCTGGACATGCCACCGTTGCAGGAGCCTGTGTCACCATGCTCAAAGCGTTCTTCGATCATGGCTGGCAACTCAACCTGGGTATGACCCCCACAGGCCAATATGTATCCTATGAACCCAATCCAGATGGCAGTGGACTCCAGCAAGTCCTTCTCGATTGTCCTCTTACGGTTGAAGGGGAATTGAATAAGATAGCTGCCAATATTTCTATTGGACGGGATTGGGCTGGGGTTCATTACTTCACGGATTACATTGAATCCCTACGATTAGGAGAGCAGATTGCCATTGGCATTCTCGAAGAGCAAAAGCTCACCTATGGTGAAAACTTCACCATGACAGTTCCTCTCTTTGATGGAGGCAGCATTCAAATCTAGGGGTCAGCCTTGAGACTACTCCTAACAAGCAGGCAGTCATTCTGAAGAAAATAGAGGCAGGGGCTAAGACTTAGGCTTCTGCCTCTGTGCTTAGATCATCAATGAGCTGCTCTAGCTGGAGGCTTGTAGCCTGATAAACCTCACCACAAAAGTCGCAGGTCGCCTCGGCACCATCATCTTTTTCGATCATGTCTTGCAGTTCAGCTTGGCCCAGCAACTTCAAGGCCCCCAAAACCCGCTCAAACGAGCAGCGACACTGGAACCGCACCATCTGCCGCTGAGGAAAGATATTGAGTCCCAGATCTCCCAGCAGATCTTCGAAAATTTCCGGCAAAGTTTTGCCTGCCTGTAGCAAGGGCGTAAACCCTTTTAAGTGAGAGAGCCGAGACTCTAG
The DNA here is from genome assembly GCA_937941595.1 of uncultured Acaryochloris sp. Lineage (GTDB taxonomy): Bacteria > Cyanobacteriota > Cyanobacteriia > Thermosynechococcales > Thermosynechococcaceae > Acaryochloris. Next base: position 2,120 of record CALDHF010000156.1, read on the forward strand.
CAAGTCAACCAATGCCTGATCTCGGGCGGCTTTAGGTAAAACCTGGATTAAGAGTCCACCGGCAGCGGTCACCCCTTGGGCACCCACAAAAACGCCGAGAGCTAACGCGGATGGTGTTTGTTCGGACGTGACTAAATAATGGGTCACATCCTCGCCAATTTCGCCAGATACCAACTCCACGGTACTAGAGTAGGGATAACCATAGCCAATATCTCGGACAACATATAGGTAGCCTGTATGGCCAACAGCGCCACCGACATCCAGTTTCCCTTGAGCATTGGGGGGAAGTTCTACAGTGGGATTGGTGACATAGCCCCGCACGGTGCCATCTAGCCCTGCATCGACTAGAACGCCTTGTAAGGGGCCGTCCCCTTTGACCCGAATATTAACCCTGGCCTGCGCTTGTTTCATGCTAGAGGCTAAGAGTAAACCTGCTGACATCGTGCGTCCAAGCGCAGCGGTGGCCACATAAGACATTTGATGGCGTTGTCTGGCCTCTTCTATTAACCGAGTTGTAATCACACCCACTGCCCGGATACCGTCGTCGGCTGCAGTGGCTCGAATAAGTTGGTCGGCCATAAGGTCTCTGTTGATGCTTCATAAATCTTCTTGATTGTACTGCAATGGAATCAAGGTGCAGTGCTCAAGACAAGGATTCTAGAGTCGTGATATCTGCTAATTTACCGTCCATAGGTTTTACATTGGTTAACATGGAGAGGCGGCAGCCCTAAAGAGTAAACAAGCTCTTTTTTTCCGTGCGGACACATTGTTGATGATCTAAGTTTATTTGGACATCCATCTGAACAAGGTTGTAGGATTCTAAGGTGTTCCGTGTTGTTGGGTATTGAAGGTCTCAGTCTTGTAAATACGCGATGGCAACTGATTCAAAGACCAATTTTGTAAGCACTCCGATCAGCCCAGAGACTGTTCATCTGTTTGGTGATCGTCGATTTAGATTTTTACGATACTGGCCTATTTGGGGCATGGTCACCATTGTCCTAGCGGGTGGTGTTGGGTTTGGCTCTTATCGTTTGTTACTCCATCAGTCTGCTAAGCCTGATTGTGCTCAGGTTTTTTGGCCCTTCGCTGCCGGGTCTTTACGGATTTACTGTGCTCAGGAAAAAGCGAATAAACAGACCCTAGAAGATTTATTTTCTGCAATCGCCCTCATTGATGACTTGGACGCGAATCATCCTTTACGCTCTGCGATTAATCCGTTAATTGAGCAGTGGTCCACCCAGGCATTGGATTTGGCTGAAAAAGCGTTTCATGCAGGCAAACTGGAGCGAGCCATCGGATTTGCGAAGAGAATTCCTGCTAAAACTGCGGCCTACAAAGTGGTGAAGGAGCGAGTAGATGAATGGAACCGGATCTGGGCTGAGGGCGAGGATATTTATAATCGGGCTGATACTACCCTTAACAATGAACAGTGGCGGAATGCTTATAACATCGCTATCAAGCTCGTTCAGGTAGATAATCGCTACTGGTCTGGAACCCAGTACGATGCGATGACTGAGAAGATTTTTTTGGCGCAGAAAGATGAGCGCAAGTTAGTCAAAGCTAAGAAGTTACTGCGACGGGGTGGCCTTGATAATTTGGCTGAATCTTTGGGACTGGTTCAAGAACTCATTGCTGATAGTGTCTATCATCGGTCTGCTCGTAAAACTCAGAACACCATCGCAACTCGATTGATGACGATCGCCGAATCCTCCTTAGAACGGCGAAACTACAACGCTAGTATGGATGCTTTGCAATTGATTCCACAAGATACCCCAGTGTGGAATCAAGCCCAAGATTTTATGCAGCTTGCCCAAGCCAGTGCTTCCGCCTGGAGTGGCACCATCGTTAATTTAGAAGATGCGATTACTCAAGCAAGTAAAGTGGACCTCAACAGCCCGTTCTATGGCAAAGCTCAAACATTGATTGGTCACTGGCGAGCAGAAATGACCAATATTCAACTGTTACAAACGGCTCAGCTTCAAGCCCAAACTGGAGATATCAATGACTTGGAGACGGCGGTCGCACGAGCTCAGCAAGTCACATCAGGGAGTGATCACTGGGAACAAGCCCAACAAAATATTGATGGGTGGCAGTATCAGATCCAAGTCCGAGAAGATCAACCCCGCCTGGACCGGGCTGACCAACTAGCTTTACAAGCCAGCCCTGCTGCTTTAAAAGCTGCAATTCAAGAAGCCCAAAAGATTCAGCCAGGGCGGGCTTTATATGACGAAGCCCAACTCAGAATTTCTGACTGGCGTTATCAATTGCAACCCCCGACTAACACACTGTTAGATGAGCCTTTGGCAACAGTGCCCGCTAGTGGTGATGAACAACTCTTGCAAGGTGCTGAGAATATTGCCAACAAAGGAACCCCTAACGCTTTGGCTAATGCTATCGCTCAGGCCAATCAGATCTCGTCTGAGTCTCCTTCTCGATTTCAAGCCAAGATTTCTATTGATACCTGGTCAGAGCAGCTGCTGGATATGGCGCGGGAGCAGGCCCAGACGGATCCCAAGGCAGGAATTGCGATCGCACAACAAATCCCCAGCAATAGCAAAATATATAACACTGCCCAGCAACAGATCCAAGCTTGGCAACAGCAGCAATAAATAGTCTTAATTTTCGGTGAGTGGCCTGCGTGATCATCGGCCTCAGGGAAATCTCAGGTAGCCTCTAAGTGGCTTGTGCTAGAGTGGGCTTACCTCACATTCACTGGTTTTTTAAGCCAAGGTGAACGTGCCTCACGATACCAACTGGGTCAGGCTTATGGTGATTTCAAAAGACGGATTAATTTTAGGAACAACAGCACTTGTGGGAGCAGGTGTCGTTGTCATCGGCGCCAATTTGTGGCAGTCGAGTTGGGCAGTCTTTAAAGAAAGTCCAAAAGAGGTAGTGGACGAAGTTTGGCAAGTCATCAATCATGACTATGTCGATGCAACCTTTAATGGCAATGATTGGCGAGATGTTCGCAATAAATATCTGAATCGCAACTATACCTCTCAGGATGAAGCGTATAAAGCTGTCCGAGAAATGCTGGATAAACTGGAAGATCCCTATACCCGCTTCATGGATCCTGAACAGTTTAAGAGTATGCAAATTGATACCTCAGGTGAACTCACTGGGGTCGGCATTCAGATTACCCAGGATGAGGAAACCAACGATATTACCGTTATTTCTCCTATTGAAGGAAGTCCAGCCGCAGATGCTGGACTTTTGTCTGAAGACGTGATCATTAAAGTCGATGGCAAAAGCACCAAAGGGATGGACATCAACGGTGTCGTCAGTTTGATCCGGGGTCCAGTCAATACAGATGTTGTTTTAACGGTACGTCGCAATCAGCAAAAGCTTAACTTTACGATTAAGCGTGCTCGCATTGAGATTCACCCTGTCCGCTTTTCCTATCAAAAGAATCCTGCAGGCGGTGTTGGCTATATCCGTCTGAATCAGTTTAGTAACAACGCTTCATCTGAGATGCGGGAAGCCATCCAGGACTTGAAAAAACAGGACGTTGCTGGTTTTATCCTAGATTTGCGTTCTAATCCAGGTGGATTGCTCTATTCCAGTGCAGAGATTGCGCGGATGTGGATGAGTGAAGGCACGATTGTCTCTACCGTCGATCGCAAAGGTGGAGAAGATCGTCTAACATCCGGCAAGAATCGGTTAACGGATAAGCCCTTGGTAATCCTCGTGGATGGCGGGTCGGCAAGTGCTAGCGAGATTTTGGCAGGTGCTTTGCAAGATAATAACCGCGCTGTATTGATTGGGACTAAAACCTTTGGCAAGGGTCTGGTGCAATCAGTTCATCCTCTAGAAGATGGTTCAGGTTTGGCGGTCACTGTTGCCAAGTACTTTACCCCTAACGGTCGAGATATCAACAAAAAAGGGATTGAGCCTGATATTGAAGTGAAACTAACGGATAAGCAACGAGAGGGTCTGTCTAAAAGCCAAGATAAAATTGGTACCATTGCTGATCCTCAATA
>CALDHF010000157.1 GCA_937941595.1 uncultured Acaryochloris sp.
AGCCTTTTGATGTCATAGATGGTGTGGTTTCAACGACATCAGGATATACCGGAGGCACCATAGTTAATCCTACCTATAAACAAGTTTCGTCAGGGAGAACGGGCCATGCTGAATCAGTGCAGGTGGAATTTGACCCTAGCAAGGTCAGCTACGAGGCACTGCTAGACGTGTTTTGGCGCAATGTTGATCCGTTAGATGGGGGGGGACAATTTTGTGATCGCGGCGACCAATACCGAACCAGCATTTTTTACCATTCAGACGAACAAAAAACCTTGGCCGAACAGTCAAAAGCTAAACTAGATGACTCTAGAAAATTTGCTAAACCTATTGTCACTGAGGTCGTAGCTGCTGAGACTTTTTATCCAGCAGAAGACTATCATCAAAACTATTATCAAACCAATGCTAATCGATATAAATTTTATCGATATAGCTGTGGTCGAGATCAGCGTTTAGCGAACCTCTGGGATCAGTAGTTGATGCTTGCAGTAGTTGATGCTTAGAATCACCCTCTTGATCTATGCAGCTCTCAACATCGTTGAGTCCATGCCATGAATTCGAGGGGGGGCCGCAGCTACAGACGTGACTTCATATAGTTTGGGAATTTTGAAACTGTTATAAACTCGAAATTCTTTTTGGATGGATGTCGTTTCTGCTCTGACTGCCTGATTCAAGACAATCGATCCATCCGCATCAGAGACGGAACGATGAAAAGTTCCGGGTGGGATTCGCAAAATGTCTTTCCCGGCTTCTAGGCGGACAATATGAAAGGGCGTTTCCCATTGAAAATTGACCAGGTAAAACGTACGGCCTCCAGATAAAGCCAATAAATTATCTTCTTGGTGAGGATGTAAATAAAACTGCCAATACTGATCAGAGGTATTGTGGGGACTGATCGCAGGACCTTCGTGATAGACCAAATCTCGCGCATTGGATTGGGCAATGGTGACATCAAAAAATCGTACTTTAGGGGTGTCGCGGAACCTTTCATACGAAATTAATTCAAACATGATTCTAAGTTTTGATTTTTAAATAGCGGCTGGACAAATAAATTATTTATTGAGCATAAATAATTTATCGACCCTGTTCATGTATGTGGAACAGGGCCGATTTACATATCTTTATGCCTTTTTGATAAATAGAACGTAACAATTGATACCGTTAGAAAAGATATATTTTATGCATAACTCAATTGCGCAAATTGCATCACTTGATGATTAGCATTTTCTAGGAGAATAATTTTGGGCTGCAGCAGGTAAAGAGCGACTCGGCAGCTCAGGATTTACAACTCATTGATTAAGTTGGATGCCCAATAGTCTGTAGCCGAGACCAGACTAATTTCTAAGAGACGTTCAGTTCGGGGATGACTTTGCCCATACTAGGGGCAGTGTTCTCCGAGAATTAGGATTGAAGTCAACGTGGTTGCAACCTCCCTAGACATACCTCACCTAGTAATTCAGGCTGGAGATAGTCGTGAACAATTTGAACTGAGATCGGGGTCTAAACTGGCATTGGGACGTCATCCCAGCAATGAAATCCTACTTAGTGATCGGTGTGCATCTCGCCAACATGCCCAACTCGTTAGTCTCCAGAACCATCACTGCTGCTATGTGGATCTCAACAGTCGTAATGGCTCCAGGATTAAAGGGCAATCGATCACCACTCCGATTTTGCTCCAGCATGATGATCGGATTAGAATTGGCGATACCCGGTTGATTTTTCAAGATATCCCGGCTCATCGTTCTACCGCTGCTGCACCCAATAGTCAGGGCCAAGTTCTGCTCTTACAGGCAGATGCGCTCCAAGGTAAAATCTGGCAATCGATTTTGCGATCGCAAAAAATAGAAAGCTTTTGGGAATCTGCCGACATTGATCTCAAAGACTATTTACCCAGACGAGCTGCGGCAGCTACCCTCCCTCAACTCTTAATTCTAGACACGCAACTTCTGGGAGAGGAAATCTATGACCTCTGTGCTTGGTGCTGTCAAACCTATCCACAGATGAAGATCATCGTTACCAATAGCCAGGAACGCCAAATCTTGATGCCTGAACGGCAAAAAGCATCTCAGGCAGGCTGCCTCAATTGGTTTCCAGCTTTTCGAGAACCCAAACTATTAGATAGCGTTGCCGGGATTGTGGTCCAAGTCACTGGAGTAATGAAAACCCTAGGAGAAGATCATCTTCGTCAAGATCAGCTGTTTGCCGCCTTAAAATCTTTCGAAGAGCTATTGGTGGAAATGGCTAGCCTCGCGCCTTCCCCTCGCCCCACTCAACTGTCTAACTCCTCTCAAACATTAGAATCATCTCGTAACGCTGCTGACTTACTTGATTCAACCCAAATTAGTAGCAAGCGCTAATTTAGCTTGCAAAAAATCAATAAATTGACGGGCCGTTCGACCTGATCGGCCATTATGGCGGGTTGCCCACTGCAAGGCACGGAATTTGAGCTCCTCCCTAGCCAAGGTGATATTGGCTCGTTGGGCTAGATGGAAAACAATATTGAGATAGGTATCTTGATCCGCAGGCGTAAAGGTCAGGGTGAGACCAAAGCGATCGCTGAGGGACAACTTCTCTTGCACCGTATCCCAGGCATGAATTTCATCGCCATCACTCATACGAGGCCGATCATCAAAAAACTCTCGAATCAAATGTCGACGGTTAGACGTGGCATAAACAATCACATTGTTGGGTTTCGCGGCAACGTTGCCTTCTAGAACAACTTTCAGGGCCTTATAGCTTTCTTCATCCTCTTCAAAAGACAGATCATCCACAAAAATAATGAATTTCTGCGGATGGTTGTAAAGCTGGTTCAAGATCATAGGCAGCTCAATCAAGGCGGCTTTTCGGACTTCAATTAAGCGTAGACCTCGATCACCATACAGGGGTAATAAGGCCTTAATCATGGCTGACTTGCCTGCCCCTCGACTGCCATAGAGCAAAATATTGAGGGCTGAATATCCTTGCAGTAGGGCTTCAGTATTGCTGATTAACTGATCACGCTGATCTTCATATCCCACTAATTCATCCATGGCGATTGGATCAGGGTAAGGATAACCATGCAGTTGCCCATCATCCCAACTAAAGGCCCGATACTCGGCCATGGCCCCACAGCCAAACTGGCGATGGTAGGTTGCTAGGGCAGGGAGCGCCTCTGTCCAGTTGGAACAGCCTGCTAGGGGCGATGTTTGCAAGGTACGCTCCCCCTCTACAGATCCTGCAAATTTAGGAAGAGGAGGGCCACCCATCTGCTGAATGACCTCAACTAGGCCATCCCCATTCCATTGCCATAGCTGTTGCAAAATCTGGAGGTCATGATGGACCGCCTCTAACAGGTCTGTAGGAAGCTCATCTAATGGCTGGTGCTGGACCAGGTGGGTAAACGGATTTTCGGCATCAAGAAGGGCTTTTACCAAATAATGCTGCCATCCGGAACAAGTAGCTAAGGTCTTAAAAAAATGACCATAGGTTTGTAAGATCCTATTCATCCGAGATGGCCCTGACACAGAGTCGGTCTTCTCTGCTGGAGCTGCCATCGCATCCATAAGGGTAGTGAACGCTTGCCCCACCTCATTGTCTAAAACGGATTGATAAATTAATAAGGAGGCCGCCTGCTGTTTCAGGGTTTGAATCCCATCTTTAGACAGGCTGGAATTAGGTGGAATAAGGGTCACAACGAGGTCAAGAACGAGTACCGCTTCAGTGTATTTCACAACGCTGTTTGGTATGAAGATCTAATTCCTAGATGATGAACCGTGCTGGTGGGTGCTCAAGAATTGCGGGTTCCTGCAATTTGAATGAGGGGATAGCTGCCAAATACCTTGAGAATTTCAGTATGGGAGGTCAATTCCTCTAACGCAGACTGAAACTGGCTGGTCTCGAGGGCAGCCTCTGCATCCACAAAAAAAACATATTCTCCCAAGGACCGCTTACTGGGACGAGACTCAATGCGACTGAGATTGATGTGACGATCATTAAATATTTTCAAAGGTTGTAATAATGCCCCGGGTACGTTAGCGGGCAGACTAAAAGCTAAAGAAGTACAAATGGGGCTATTCGCAGGCGCACTGATGGCGTTTAATGCATCTGTTTGGCTGATAATCCAGAATCGGGTGCAGTTGTCAGGGTGGTCTTGGATGGACCGTTGAATAATCGGCAGTTGGTAGAGTTGGGCAGCGCGCTCCGATGCGATCGCAGCAATAGAACCCTGCTCATCGACATACTTCAGCGCATCCGATGTTGAACTTACCGGGACTAGAGTTGCTTGGGGCAACCTTGTTTTCAACCAAGTCTGACATTGACCCAAGGGTTGGGGATGAGAGTAAACGGCTTGAATCGACTTTAAATTATCCGTTTTGGCGATCAGTACATGCTCGATGGGCAGTACTAAGGCTTGGCGAATTTTCAAAACGTCCAATTGCCAAAGGGTATCTAATGTCACAGAGACACTCCCCTCAATCGAGTTCTCGACGGGTGAAACCGATAATTGGGTCTCTCCTGAGGCTGTGGATAGGAGGGCTTGGGCAATGCTAGGACAGGGGCACAAAATCGGGCGAGATTGTTGCGTGCTTTGGGTATACCAATCGGCATAAGCAAGTGCGGCCTGCTCAGCATAAGTGCCAGCAGGACCAAGGTGAGCAATGGATAGCGACATAGACATCTCTGACGATAGAGGTAGTTTATCTGGATTTGTTGATGTTCTTATGGCAAATTTGCACACCAATTAGCCAAAGAAATGTAAAATTACCTTAACAGTTCCGTAACGTTTCCGTTTATGCAACTTAACTTTGCAGCCTCCCATTCAGTTGTTATTGCTGTTCCTGATGCATCCGTGCCGATTCAGCACTACTTACGCCAGCCTCAGCGGCTGATTTATGCCCTAACGGATCGCAGTCGGGTAGAGCGCCTCACCGATGAATGTTTTCGTCTGACCATGCGCCCCCGGGAATTTATGACCTTGAGTTTCCAGCCCGTCGTCGATTTAAAGGTTTGGACAGAACCTAATGGGACCGTGCATCTAAAGTCCATAGGCTGCGAGATTCGAGGGATTGAGTATATTAATAATCGCTTTAATCTCACCCTGAATGGCAAGCTTTATCCCATTCTCTCGGATGGCCCAACCCAACTCATGGGTGCTGGTGATGTCAGCGTCAATGTGGAATTGCCTCCCCTCTTTTGGATGACCCCTAAGTCGATCTTAGAAGCGGCTGGCCAAAGTCTTTTGCAGGGAATTTTCTTAACCTTCAAGCAGCGTCTGGGCCACCAACTCGTCAACGACTATTTGCAATGGGCAGGTACGTCAAAACTAAACACTGCCGATATTGCCCAGCGCCTATCGACTAACCCGTCCACCTATTAGCTAGAACGGAGTCTAGTGGTTAAACCTAAGCTTAAGCTAGCGATTGCTTGGTTTTTTTATGATTAGTAGAGAAAAGTAGGGTAATTGCAAGGTCGGATATTGCTCTAAGTTTCGATATATTTTCTGGTCGCAGGTACTCGCACGAATAACGATACAACTCGTGGGCAGTAGATTTTCTTGCTTGAGAATTTTCCAAACATCTTCGTAGACCCGACTGACTTTGAGAAGGACCACAACATCAGCCAATGCAAGGGTAGCTGTCAAATCTTCTAGTCTTTGTAGAGTGGGTAAAATGGCTAATCGATCCCGCTGTAACGTGAGGGGCATCTTTAGAGCTGCTGCTGCCGCCATCGGAGAACTAATGCCCGGAATGCGGTGGATATCTGCTTGAGGATGAAGCGATAACAGAGTCTCCGCTAGATAGTTAAAGCTGCTGTAAACACCCACATCCCCTTCACAGGCAAAAGCGACATTCTGGCCTTGTGAGAGATAGTCCCAAACCGTTAAAGCTGATTTTTTCCAAGCTTCTTGCAGACTGATTTCGTCCTGCACATAGGGAAAAATAAGGGGCAGCTGCTGTTGTGACGTTAACCAAGGCGCAATAATCTGTTCGGCGATGCCTGGGTTACCGTTGATCCCGGCAGGATAAGCAACAATAGGACAGGATTCTATACATCGCAGACCTTTAATGCTGAGTAATTCTGGATCACCGGGGCCAACGCCAACGCCATACAGTGTTCCCAGATGGGGGGATTCTGCCAAAATACTGAGTCTCTTAGTAACGATATTTGATAGCTTTCGCCGCTAGGCTAATATCCACGAGTGTTTAGTTTAGAGGCAAGCTGACCTTGCTAGCCAATATTTCGTTGCCAATATGTCTTCATAGAAGGAAGTAAATGTATAAACTGGACTCACCGGCTTGCAGCTGAATGATTCTTTCTCGCACTCATGGTTTTTATTGAAGCCTATAATTATGCTGTTGCCCATCAAGGGAAATTGCTGCTGGCCCTTCAGCAGCATCTATTACTAGTAGGCGTTCCTTTGAGCATTGCCTTGTTTGTGGGCGGGGGATTAGGTTGGCAATGTGCATACTGGTCCAGACGCAATACTTGGGTTGCCAAGCTATCAATTGCGTCGATACTCAATCTGTTTAATGGCCTCCGAGTCATTCCCAGTCTGGCTATTTTGTTTTTGCTCGTTCCATTTCTAGGGTTAACCTTTCAGGCCGCAGCCCTGGCCTTAACCCTGCTGGCGCTTCCTCCGATTTTACTAGGGACAGAAGTGGGGTTTAGACAAGTTTCTGGCTCTGTTCGAGAAGTAGGGCAGGCAATAGGGATGACGCCCTGGCAGTTATTTTGTCAGGTGGATATACCGTTGGCGTTGCCCTTGATGTTAGCGGGTATTAAAACAGCAACGTTGGAAGTTATTGCCAGCGCAACGCTAGCCGCTTTTATTGGGGCTGGAGGATTAGGATCTTTAATTACACTGGGGTTTGCCTTAAATGACCCTGCTATTCTTCTGGTGGGTGCCATGCCAGTTGCTGTGCTGGCGATGGTTGCGGAATGGATGCTAACGGGGCTGCAGCGGTTAGTCCAAGCCCCTCAGTTATGAATACTGCCATCTGGCATGGTAGTCCCTTTGAGCAATGCTTCATAAGGATTAGCACGGCATAAATTGGCTCGATATAGATTGGCTCTACAAAGATTGGCTTTACGGAGGTTAGCTTCCAAGAAATTCGCCAAGCCTAAATTAGCTTCAATTAAATTGGCTCCTTCCAGATTGGCTTTATTCACATTGGCCATATACAAATTGACCCGCATCATATTGGCCTGGAAAAAATCTGTAAGGGAATTCTCCGTCGCCTTGAGATTGGCACCCACTAGGCTGGCTCTGCGGATAATGGCTTTTGATAAGTTGGCTTTATGGCATTTCGCTTGCGACAGATTTGTTTTGTATAAATCTGCGCCTTCTAGGTTGGCACATTCAAGATTGGCTGCTTCTAGGTTGGCGTGGATTAAATCAGCCATGCGCAAATTAGCACCCTGCAAACTGGCTCGGTGCAAGTGGGCTTGACGAAGATCGGCCCCTTCTAGATTGGCATAGGCTAAGTCAGCCTGATCGAGGTTGGCATATTCGAGGATGGAGCTACTTAAGTCGGCTCCTTTAAGATCAGGACGGATGAGCAAATTATTTGCACGCCAATCGTTCCAGGTATCAACGCCTTGTTTGAGTAGGTCGAGATGTTCTGTGTTGACCATTGATGAACAATCCTAGACAAAGATGGGCATTAGATTTAGGTCTGGAAAATAATGAGCCGTGTGGCGATGGCGTTGGCTAACTATCGTTTTTTGTTTTTGGCTTTGACGTAGCTTGTTTGAATCAATCCCGATTTCAAAGGTTCGCCAATTTCGCGTTCCATACTGATGATTTTGCGAGTCAGATATTCAATGGTTTGGCGCTTGACCCATCCTCGTTCAACGAGAATATCGCCAAACCGCATACCAGTGGCTTCTTGATCGTTTAAGGCTACATCAACTTGACCTTCAGTGAGTAATCCAGCGTCAATGAGGTAACTCCCTAAACGCTTATTGATCGGATCGTAGGAAAGCATAAACGGTATTATCTTGAGACTATCCACACTATAAAACAGTGCTTTACTATTCTCGACCTTTTTTATTGAAAAAAGAGAGAATAGCAAAGATTCCTCCACTTAAAATACCCCGTTATTGGTATAAAAAGAACAAAGTGATGGATTTCATGGGTGTCTGAATAGGCCGGGTAGTTCTAGTTCTGTGTTGATCACGCTCCGTTTCCTACAACATGACCCACCCTTGCATTCGTATTTGCGAAACACAGGTGTAGTGAAACCGACATATCCCTCAGCTGCACTACGCCTAGAGGGGTATCGTTAAGCGACAGAGACAACATCATTGAAAAGCAAGTCATTGCTATCGATTTGCCATGTCTCAGCATAAGCACCATTCAAATCAAGTGGATTATCTGGCTTACTGATAACCGTGCCATTTCCCAATACCAAATCATTCTCGGCAATGCCATCGGAATTTCCTAGTAATCCTTCAACCTCTTGATTATCGGCAAAATACACATAGGGATTTAGATAACCCTCCCAAAGAGAAAAAACATCGGTGACAACCTTCTCGCCCTCGCCATTTCCATATTTGATGATGTATGTACCTTCGGAATCCGTCGTTTTATCAAAGCTAATGCTCCCTGGGCCGACAATCTGGGTTTCTCCATCTGCCAAATCCACAAGAACATCATCCACTTCTAGCTGAGGAGTACCACCTGCATATAATTCAATCCGATGCTCTCCTACCTTCGTTGCTAGGGCGGTATTGACGGTTATAGTATCGTAGGAGTCTGGATTATCTTGCCGGACTTGAACTGTAATACCTGAATCAAAAGATTCCACAAGCTTGAAATCTCCCACAGCTTGGAAATCATAATATAGACCATCAAAAGTAGTAATGTGAGGGTCTCCAACTGATTGACCTGTTACTAGTTCGTTTTGTCGGTTTTCAATAGCTGTGATCACAGCATCAACGTCGTTGGGGTTAATCCCAACTCGGCTGAAATCCAATGTTCCATTCGCGACTAATTCCTCAAAGGTAAAATCTCCTAGACTTCCAGCAGTAACAGCATTGACAACTTGTTGATAGGTGAAGGTGCCATCAGCTAACTGAAAGGATTCCAAGCGATTTGCTGCATCTTGAGCATTGAGTAACAGCACCTGTTGGTTAGTAACAGTATCCCGAACCAGCAAGTGCTTCTGTCCTTCGACAGTTACAGATTCAGTGTTGGCCCCGTTCAGTGAAATACCTCTAGAAATAATGGAATCAGCAGTAGAATTTCCATTTTCTAGAACAACTAAGGTGCCGTTATCGTTAACGGTATAGATGTCATTACCCTCACCACCGACGGCGAAAACGACCTGGTCTGCACCCGCTACTCCTAAACTAGCTGTCAGACTATCATCACCGTTGAGTCCAAACAAGATTTCGAGATCTTGCCCCGTTAAGGTATCAGTCCCATTTGTTCCTTGAATCTCACTTAAATTTCCAACAGTCATAATGTCCTCATTTGTGACTTGATTTCATAACAATAAGGTATGCAGCATGTTTCTCGCCCCTTCTACCTGCGATATCAACAAGCTAATACCCTGAGACTTATTCAGATCTTAGAGTATTCGCTAGATAACATTGCCAAGATGGTTTGCAACTCACCATCCCTTTTATTAAATTGATTGCTAATCATCTTTGATATCTCCGTCTTTTAAGATTTTTGGATTTATTAGATTCATTGAATTAATTAGAAAATAAGTAGTAAATAAAAACAGATGAACATAAATATTTATTTGAAAGAATGATTTTTTCTGAAGCGAGTTCTTGAGATTTTAACGCAAAGAAGAAATTTGATTAACTGTAAAGATTTGAATTTTATTATGCATAAAGCACAAAAAATTTCGTACCCTACTGATTAATCTGAATCTTTTTTTATCGCCGTTCAAAAGATTAATTTTTGTTAAAAACTATGTATTTCATGAGTGCTGACCTGAAAGATTTTAAAGATGGTGGTTCAACACAACAAATCTGAACGAATGGTAAATCGATAGATTTACCACATACCTAAGGATTCTAGTCGTTGTATTTATCTCCATTTCCTATAGGTAGGTGGTAAATGAAAAAGACATTTATATATTTTAATGCTGTACTTGTTTGGACTTTATTCTTAATCCCGAGTACTGCTCAGACATCTACTGAGACCATCTCAGCACGAGAGAGAACCTTTCGATTGAGAACGAGCGTCAATCCTTTGAGCTTGGAGACAAGATGTCCTCCCCAAGATAGTAACTTGGGCAGTTCAGCTCCTAAAAAAGTGGTTGCTACACCAAAGAAACCGCCATCAGCTGTTTGGCAAGATCTACGATCCCATGACCTTAATCGTCAATTCTCTTCATCTCAGCAGCGAAATCCGCACAGTTTTGTTCCCAGCAAGAAATATAATGATCATGCTAGGCCGACATCTGAAGCTGACATTGTAGAAGCGCAAGGTTGGACTCGTGATCCAGAAGGCAAAATTTTATTAACGGCAAGAGTCTCTAACAAAAAGGTCCAGATGCCTAACCAACCAGATGCAGGGTGTTGAGCTCTTGAGAGCTGGGTCTAACGACCCAAGTTCACCTGAACAAGTGCAGTCGCTGACCATAATTTACTGAACAAATTGGTCTTCTTCTATTGCAACATATTGGTTTCAACCATAGAAATCTGCTCACTTTCAGCTTCGGCGGCATGGAGCCATTCCTGAAGTGCAGGCAAAGCTAGCATTGTCTCCATATACTCTTGGCAAAGAGCATTTAAATTGACCCCATAGGTAATAAACCGGAATACAACAGGGGCATACATGGCGTCTGCGATTGAAAAGGGGCCGCAGAGAAAGTCTCCTTTACTGGAAAACTGTTGACGTGCAGATGACCAAAGAGCGGTGATCCGATCAATATCTGCTTGCAAGGTTGGTGTTAACCTTTTCTCCAGTGCTTTAGCTCGACAGTTCATGGGCATTTGCTCTCGCAGGGCAAAGAAACCAGAATGCATCTCAGCACTGATTGATCTTGCGATCGCAAGATCGTATTGCACGTCTGGCCACCAAGAATAATCGGAGAAACATTCTGCTAGGTACTCACAAATAGCCAAAGAATCCCAAACGGTAATCGAGCCATGAATCAAGACGGGTACCTTCCCAGATGGAGAGTACTGCCGAATTTTTTCAGAAGACTCGGGTTGGTACAAGGGAATACGAATTTCTGAGAACGTCAGCCCTGCCTGCTTCATCGCCAGCCAAGGACGGAGTGACCAGGACGAATAATTTTTGTTGCCGATAATCAGTGTTAGCGATTCCATAGCCGTTACCTCGCTTTCCAAGTCGTTTACTGGCGATACTGACTCTCAATCCAGTGGCGAATATCAGCTTCAGATCCCGAAAAAGAACGGCCTGTTTTTGGGTTAAAAGCCTTCCAATAGTCTTTCCCTTGTTTTGTAGAGACTCTCCACACTCGCAAAGTAGAGGGCTGCAATAGCCATTTTAATCCATTGCGAAAGTAACTAAATCCGCACCGTAAGGGCCGAAAAGATCGGTTCTGTATGACCCGAATGTGAGGCAAACATCGCGTTATCTCTACCATCGCTAAGTCCTCAATGGCTACTCAATTCACCATAATCACGTCTCCACTAAAGATCAAAAACGAGGGTGTATGGTTTCCATAAATGCTGTTTATAGCAGTCTTAGAAAGTTGAAGTTTAGGATAGGGAAGTTGCACCAGAAGCCGTCAGGATGAAACTCTTTCAACTCCGAGCCGCTCTTGCCGTTGCTGAATGTGGAAACTTCAGTGAGGCTGCTCTCCAACTGGAGCTATCGCAGCCTGCCGTCAGTCATGCCATCTTGACGTTAGAGGATGACCTCGGCATTCCTCTATTTACCCGTGGCCACAAAGGGGCCGTCCTCACCCCAGCTGGAGAGCAGGTCCTTGCCCACGCCCATAGAGCACTGCAAGAACTGGATCTAATGCAAAAGACAGCCTACCTACAGCGGGGGCTTCAAGGTGGACAAGTTCGTATTGCTTCATTTCGGAGTGTCGCCACTCACATATTGCCTAAGGTCATGGTCCACTTCCGCGATCGCTTTCCGAATATTGATGTCACGATCATTGAACGTCCCGACTATCTCGATATTGAGAAATGCCTCAGGGAGGGACGCGCTGAAATTGGTATCACCTATCTGCCCACCAGTGATGAGTTTGAGGTCTGGGAACTCGTACGAGACGAATATATTGTCCTGATGCCACCACAATACTCATCTCCTCACCCCCTAACATGGGAACATTTATCTACTTACAAATCAGTACAGCTTCCTTATTTACCCTGTGGACAAAAGCTACAGTGCTACTTGCAGGAACATGCCCCTCTCATCCAAGCCAATAATAATATCCAAGAGGATTCAACGATTGTCAGTATGGTTATGCAGGGGCTTTCACCCGCCATCCTCCCTAGACTTGCAGCAGAACCTATCCCACCAGAAATTGCTCTGCATTCTTTACCCAATCCTTACGAACGGGTCATTGGCGTGGCAATGCTGTCGAACTCCTTACACGTTCCCGCTGTCTTCGCGTTTCTAGAGGTGCTCAGACAGGAAGATTTCTCCCATTTGGCCATGAGTGCTAGCCCTATTTGAGACAGATAACTGCTGCATTTATCACCACCAGTTTGTCATCGAACAAAGGCTAGAGTGCTTATAGTCCTTTCTAAATGAACAATCGTCAGTAGACGCATGGCAGCACCACTTGTTTCTTTGACCCCTCTTTCCCAATCTGAAACCTGGTTTTTGGATACATTCAGGTAACGAGTAAAGACAGGTTGTGAAGCCTGTTCACGCTCTCGCAAGGCCCGAATATCTTCTGGCGAAAAGGGGGAAGTTCACGCATGGTGTTATTTCTGTGATGGCTTGCCTCTTTTTATGAGTCAACTCCCACTAATTCGAGCAACGTCACGGGCATTCTGTTCAAAGGCGGCCGATAGCGCATCATCACCACTCAAGCCATCCTCAATGGCCTTCTGGATCGCCTGCAACACCCGCTTATAATCCCGCGGCATCACCTTCACAAACTTCGGCACCATCGCCTCCCAATCAGCCAGAACCTTGATGCCTCTCTTGCTCTCGGTATAGTCAATATGCCGCTGAATCATCTCCTTAAGATCCTTGATTTCCTCAGGATCTTCTAGCTTCTCTAGACCCACCATTTCGGTATTGCAGCGAGTCGCAAAATCACCCACCTCATCAAGGACGTAGGCAACCCCGCCGCTCATACCTGCTGCAAAGTTGCGTCCTGTAGGACCCAGGATCACTACTTTGCCCCCGGTCATATATTCACAGCCGTGATCGCCGATCGCTTCTACGACCGTATGAACCCCGGAATTGCGAACGCAGAATCGTTCTCCGGCCATACCGCGAATATAGGCTTCGCCGCCAGTGGCTCCGTAAAAAGCTACGTTGCCAATAATGATATTCTCCGCAGGCACGAAGGTAGAAACCTTAGGCGGATAAAGTACAATTTTGCCGCCGCTTAAACCCTTGCCAAAGTAATCATTGGCATCACCTTCTAGCTCTAGGGTCACACCCTTGGGGACAAAAGCTCCAAAACTCTGCCCCGCACTCCCGTGAAAATGGAGATGAACCGTATCTTCCGGCAATCCCTCCCAATGACGTTTAGTGATTTCGTTCCCGAGAATTGTACCCACTGCCCGGTTGATATTCTGGATGGGGAGCGTGGCTTTCACCTGCTCACCCTTTTCAATCGCGGGCTGACATAGCTCTAGGAGCGTGGTCATATCTAGAGATTTATCGAGACCATGATCTTGAGGAATCTGGCAGTACCGACCCACATCATCTGCAACATCAGGCTGATAGAGAATCTTGGAGAAGTCCAAGCCTTTAGCTTTCCAGTGATCAATTGCTCGCTTTGGCTCCAGTACATCGGCGCGACCCACCATTTCATTTAAGGTTCGGAAACCCAGTCGAGCCATAAGCTCCCGCACTTCTTGGGCAATGAACTTCATAAAGTTGACCGTATGCTCTGGGTCGCCTGTGAATTTCTCACGCAATTGCGGATCCTGTGTAGCAACACCCACGGGACAAGTGTTCATGTGGCAGACCCGCATCATGATGCAGCCTAAGGAAACTAGAGGTGCGGTGGAGAACCCAAATTCTTCAGCGCCCAGCAGTGCTGCAATCACAATGTCTCGCCCAGTTTTGAGCTGGCCATCGGTTTCCACAACGATGCGGCTACGCAGGTTATTAAGGACCAAGGTTTGGTGGGTTTCAGCAATCCCCAGTTCCCAGGGTAGACCCGCATGCTTAATGGAGGTCTGAGGCGAAGCTCCCGTACCACCATCAAAACCAGAGACAAGCACAACATCAGCATGGGCTTTGGCCACGCCTGCAGCAATAGTTCCAACACCGACTTCAGAAACGAGCTTGACGTTAATGCGGGCCGAGCGATTCGCATTTTTAAGGTCGTGGATTAGCTCTGCTAGATCTTCAATGGAGTAGATGTCGTGGTGAGGTGGGGGGGAAATCAGACCGACCCCTGGAGTCGAGTGACGCACCTTGGCAATCCAGGGATACACCTTCCGCCCTGGAAGCTGCCCGCCTTCTCCGGGCTTCGCCCCCTGAGCCATCTTGATCTGGATTTCTTTGGCTTGGGAGAGGTAAAGGCTCGTAACACCAAACCGACCAGACGCCACCTGCTTGATGGCACTGTTTTTAGAATCGCCTTGTTCGTTAGTCCAGGTAAAGCGTTCAGGATCTTCGCCGCCTTCACCCGTATTGGATTTACCACCGACACGATTCATTGCGATCGCAAGGGATTCATGAGCCTCCTTAGAAATGGATCCATAGCTCATGGCTCCAGTCTTGAAGCGTCTGGTAATCTCTTCAATTGGCTCCACCTCATCCAAAGGAATCGGTTCTCTATCTTTGAATTCCAGCAAACCCCTGAGCGTAAATAACTGCTCATTTTGCTCATTGACCAAAGCAGAATACTTCTGGAATAAGTCGAAATTACCGTTTTGAGTCGCCTGCTGCAGCGTATGGATCACCTGTGGGCTAAAGAGATGGGCCTCTCCTTCTTTCCGCCACTGATACTCGCCGCCCACATCCAGGGTCTGAACTTCTACATCCCGATCCGGAAACGCATGGCGATGGCGCTGAATTGCTTCTTCTGCCAACACTTCTAGATTAGCCCCCTCAATTCGAGAGGCCGTCCAGCTAAAGTACTTATCTACTACTGCCTTATTAAGACCAATGGCTTCAAAGATCTGAGCACCGCGATAGCTCTGGATTGTAGAAATACCAATTTTTGAAGCCACTTTAATGACGCCCTTTGTAGCTGCTTTGATGTAGTTTTTGCAAGCCACTTTAGGGTCAATGTCCACCAATAACCGCTGGTGAATCATGTCGTAAATGGTCTCAAAGGCCATGTAGGGATTGATGGCTCCACAACCATAGCCAATCAAGACTGCGTAGTGATGGACTTCGCGAGGTTCACCAGATTCCAAAACCAGACCCACACGGGTGCGGGTGCCTTCGCGAATCAGGTGGTGATGTAAACCCGCAACGGCCAGGAGTGCGGGAATGGGGGCTTGGTCTTTGTCGATGTTGCGATCGCTCAAAATAATTAAGCTAGTACCCGAGGCAATGGCTTCATCAGCCTTTCGGCAAACTTGCGCTATTGCAT
Organism: uncultured Acaryochloris sp.; assembly: GCA_937941595.1. Taxonomy (GTDB): domain Bacteria; phylum Cyanobacteriota; class Cyanobacteriia; order Thermosynechococcales; family Thermosynechococcaceae; genus Acaryochloris. Next base: position 15,660 of record CALDHF010000157.1, read on the forward strand.
CTTCCAACCCTTGAACCCCTGCATTCGGATCAAACAGAATGGGCAGCGTCGCCGACTTAAATGGGTTGCCATCTAACGCCTTTAGCTTTGCCAAATCTTCATTGGTGAGGATGGGCGTCTTCAGTTCAATCAGATGACAGCTCTCTGGCTCTGGTTGCAATAAATTTCTCTCAGAACCAATCGTCGTTTCAGCTGAAGTAATGATTGCCTCTCGAATCGAGTCAATGGGAGGATTGGTAACTTGAGCAAACAACTGCTGGAAATAGTTGTAAAGCAGCTTCGGTTTATTGGACAGCACCGCTAACGGCGTGTCGGTTCCCATTGCGCCAATCGCTTCCACCCCATTATTTGCCATCGGAGTCATCAGCATCCGCAACTCTTCAAAGGTATAGCCAAAGGCCATCTGCCGCTGTCTCACCGTCTCGGCATTATAGTCTGGAGCTGTCTCCACTGCTGGCAGCTGATCCAAACTCACCATCTGCTGATCCAGCCAGTCCCCATAAGGATGCTCAGCAATAATTTTGTCTTTAATTTCTTGATCGGCAATAATTCGACCTTCTGCCATATCTACTACAAACATTCGACCCGGCTGCAGACGGCCCTTGCTTAAAACTCGCTCTGGCTCAATGGGCAGTACCCCGGCTTCAGAGGCCATAATCACTAGATCATCTTTAGTGACGTAGTAGCGAGAGGGTCGCAGACCATTGCGATCCAGCACAGCCCCAATCATGGTGCCATCAGTAAAAGAAATCGAAGCGGGGCCATCCCAAGGTTCCATGAGACAGGAGTGATACTTGTAAAACGCTTTCTTCTCCGGACTCATAGACTCATGGGCCGACCAAGGTTCAGGAATCATCATCATGGCAGCATGGGGTAGGGAGCGCCCTGCCAAGAACAGCATTTCCAGGGTGTTATCAAAAATGGTCGAATCACTACCATCAACGTTAATCACAGGCTGAACCTTGGCCATATCCTTGCCAAATAGGTCTGACTCAAACATTGACTGGCGCGCATTCATCCAGTTGATATTGCCACGCATGGTGTTGATCTCACCATTGTGAGCAATGTAGCGATAGGGATGGGCGCGATCCCAGCTGGGAAAAGTATTAGTGCTGAACCGTGAATGCACCAATCCCAAGGCACTATCAAGATCAGAATCATGAAGATCAGGGTAATATTGACCCACCTGAATTGGCATCAACATGCCCTTGTAGACAATTGTGCGGCAAGACATGCTGGAAATATACCAACAGCCATCAATCATGGGGATTCGAATGGCATTGTGAGCCAGCTTCCGCAGCACATAGAGCTTCCGCTCGAAAGCCATATCATCAGCGACATTCGCACCGCGCTGTATAAACACCTGCTCCATGAACGGCTCACTCGCTTTAGCCGTATTTCCTAGAGACGAATTATCCGTGGGGACATCCCGCCATCCCAGTACCTGATGCCCTTCTTGGGTTACCACCTGTTCAAAGGCACGCCGACTTGCTTCTCGCTCTTGTGCATCAGGCGACGCATAAATCATGCCAACACCATACTGTCCTGGTTCTGGCAGTTCGAACCCTAATGAGGCTGCTTCTCTTTGAAAAAATCGATGGGGCAACTGCATCAAAAGACCTGCACCGTCCCCAGTGTTGATCTCACAACCACAAGCCCCACGGTGATCTAAATTCACCAAAATTGTCAAAGCCTGCTCAATAATCTCATGGGACTTCTTGCCCAACTGATGAACAACAAACCCTAACCCACAGGCATCATGTTCAAACTGTGGATCGTAAAGACCTTGCTGGGCAGGAATGGTATGGCTATTCATATTGGGTGCTGTGAAGGTTCGAAACTAATAAATGGACGGAAAATACTGCGGCCATAGCATAGGGTATGGGCGTAAGAAGAGCATTATAAACTTTAACTTCAGCGCATACTAAATTCTCTAATGAATAAATCAGAATAGCTGTAGGTTTTAATGCAAATTCATGAATGCGATCGCACATCCGTACCATCGATAATCGGCTAAGTTACCGCCAATAAGCAGCTCAGTGCTTGAGCAACAGACTGTGGGGCATAACCCAGAGAAAAAGCTAGGGAGCTATCCAAAGAAACATCTGCAGGACGGGGAGCCGAACAGTCCACATCTGCCTGCAAACACCCTTGTAACCGAGAGATAGGAAATCCCAGAGTATTCACCAAATGTTGACCAAACTCATATCGGGACATGCGATCAGGACCCCCCAGATGGATATATCCTTTCCCTTTCCCTAAAGCCATCAGTACACCACGGGCAGCATCAAACCCACTCACAGGGGTCCGAAATTCATCCTCAAAGAGGGGTAAGGGTTGCCCCGCCTGCAGCTTCTGAATTAGTGATTGCATAAAGCTGGGGGCATGGGGAACGACACCAAACATTAACGGCATTCGACAAATTAGGGTCTGAGGATAGCGCTCCACCATCCCTTGCTCTGCCATCACCTTTTGCTCACCATAACGATTAATTGGTGAGACCGCATCCGTCTCGCTATAGGGAGGATGCTGTCCATCAAACACCAAATCTGTTGAGATCAACAGTAACGGGATGTTCTGGTCAGCACAGAGGGCCGCTAACAGCCAAGATGCTTCCACATTAATGGAGAACGTAGCCTGAGGCTGTGCCTGACAAACATGGGGACGAGCTTGAGCCGCTGCATGAATAACGGCATCCGGCTGAATGGCCTGCATAAGTTGTTTCAGACTCGCAAAGTCTCGCAAATCAACAGAGACCATCGAGCAGCCAGAGACTTTAATGTCGTGGGTATAAGTTACGCCAAACACCTGCCAGTCAGACTGAGCCTCAGAACAAAGATGCCAACCCAAAAATCCGCTCGCTCCCGTAATCAGCAACTTTTTGGGTCGCAGAGCATCCTGTGAACCTAACATTTGAGAACCAAACGATAGGGAGGGTGAACGGTCCGCAGCTTTTCCAACGCCTCATTCACCTGAGAGAGGGGAAACATTTCGGTCTTAGGGGCAAGATCATGTCGAGCCGCAAAATCCAGCATTTTCATGATGGTGGCCGGACTCCCCACCGGACTACCAGAAATCGTTCTTTGTCCTGCTATCAAAGGAAAGATAGGAAGAGATAAGTCTGGAGCAACACCGACAAAGTGCAATCGACCTTTAGGTCGTAAGGCATTTAAATAAATAGCCCATTCCAAAGAGACATTCACCGTAGAGATAATGTAGTCAAAAGAATTTGCCATGGCCTTGAGCGCCTCCCCATCCCGCGTATTGACAAAATGATGTGCTCCCAATTGGCGGGCTTCAGCTTCTTTCTCAGATCGAGTTGACAAGGCCGTCACCTCGCATCCCCAGGCCTTGAGAAACTGGAGTGCCAAATGCCCCAACCCTCCAATTCCAATCACCGCTACTTGATCCGTCGGTTGTACCCCACACTGGATGATGGGATTAAATACAGTAATCCCAGCACAAAAGAAAGGACCAGCAACAGCAGAATCAATTGCCTCTGGAATGGGAATCACCCAATGCTGATCCGCCCGCACCTGATCAGCAAATCCGCCAGGCCGGCCCACAATCGTACCTTCTGCTGACTGACACAGATGATGGTCTCCCCCCAAACACCATTCACAACTCATACAAGACTGGGAATACCACCCTAACCCCACCCGCTGGCCTAGTTTCAAAAGAGTCACAGCAGAGCCAATAGCAGCAACTTTTCCGATGACTTCATGACCAGGGACAAAGGGATATTGGGTCAGTCCCCATTGATTCTCGATCATGCTCAAATCGCTGTGACACACGCCACAATACTCAACCTGGATATCAACCTGATGGGCACCTAAAGGCCCTGGATCATACTCAAAAGGCTGGAGTTTTTCGCCTTGCTCTAAGACCGCATAGGCTTTGACCATTCCTTATCCTCTCTGCACAGATGGAGTGATGATAGTCTAAACGTCTACGCCACATCTAGCTTTTTGGATATTGTTCTATAAAAGCTCACTTCAAAATAAACTAATTCCCAATCGTCAAAAGTTCAATCTGTAAAGTTTCCATGAAATACTTTGGTAGCTGCCATTGCGGAACCGTCAAGTTCGAAGTTGAGGCCCCCAAAGACCTCCAGGTCGATGCCTGCAACTGCTCAATCTGCTCAAAATCTGGATTCTTACATTTGATCGTTCCTAAATCCAAATTTTCCCTAGTCCAGGGAAAAGAGGCTTTGAGCACTTATCGATTTAATACTGGCATTGCTCAGCACCTATTCTGCCAAATTTATGGAGTTAAACCCTTTTACATCCCTCGCTCCAATCCAGATGGCTATGATATCAACGTCCGCTGTTTAGATACACAACCTGACTCCATCACAGTAGTGCCATTTGACGGTGTCAATTGGGAGCAAAACGCCCATAAAGTGGCTCACAAATCTCAAGAGAACTCACACACCGCATAAGTTTGAGATCAGCCAAAATTATTACAGCCAAACAAAGTGGAAACCAGTGGTTGCTCGCAACTGGTTCTCGCAGCTTTAGCTGATATCAGCCTGATGCTGACGCCAGTAAGCTTCTTTCTCAGACTCCAACTGTTGAATCGTTTGCTGGAGGGTTTCGATAATGCCATACATTTCCAACGGATCAAATACCTTTAACAAGCTAGTTTGGGTAACAATTCCCAAATCTTGCCCCCAATTCCAAGACACCACTAATCGCCGGACCCGCCGTTGTTGCATCTCTTGATGCGCTGACCATAAAGAATCACCAGGATCGAGTAAGAATAACGGAGAACTCATCACCTCGTCAGCAGTGATAGTACTCAAGTTAAATTGCATTGATTGAAACTGGACAATATCTCGTTCTGTAACAATACCAATGGGTCTGAGACCATCATCTGGAGCAGGTTCTACAATCACCACACAACTTACTCGATGTTCAGCCATCAACTGAGCCAGGTTTAGAACAGGGCAAGTAGGTGGCGCATGAATGACATCAGAAGACATCACTTCAGACACACGGCGCAGTTTGAGCAAGTTGGCAGGTTTCAAAACCTTGCGTAGACTAGCAGGCTCGGCAACTCCAATTAACTGATTCTGAGCATCGACTATTGGCAAGTGGCGAATCCGATACCTTCGGAACAGAAACATCACCGCAAAAATATCTTTAAAGTCTTCTAACGATAGGGTTTTGACCGGATGAGCCATAACATCAGCGGCAGAAACATGATTACAATCCATGCCCATAGCTGCAAACCGAACGATATCCCTCTCCGTCAAAATTCCAACAATCTCTTGCTCTCGCACAATTAATGCACAAGTAGGGCGAATAGTATTGGTTGCATGTGTCGTCGCGGTCAAAGGCGAAACACTGGCCATCGTGCAGCTACTGAAAGGCATCTGACTCATGTGAGCAATCACATCCACCAAAGTAGTTTCCGGTTTCACCACTAGGGGAGTGTAGTTGATGGCATCTTCCAAGTTGGGAGTGCACAGCATTGGTTCATGTTGCTGCATCAGAGAATTTACCTTACTGGGTAAAACCAGTTAACGATAGAAGATTGGCAGATGATGCCAGCACATTGCCTTCGTTAGTCTGACTGGCTGGACTTAGTTACACCAGAGATACGAGAGGTTTTGCCATACAGACGGTCTAAAACACGTTTAACAGAAATTCGTTGCCATCGATTCCCTCGCTTAGTCTGATAGCCCTCCTGATTAAGCCAATCAGCAATTTGTTGCAAAGACTTGCCCGATTTATGATGACGACGAATCAATTCAATGATCTGCTTTTCACGGGAATCTTCTACCAACTCTCCTTTACAGGACGCTTGACCAAAAGGTGGAGAACCGTAGCCTGCATATCCTCCTTGCGCAGCTTTAGCTTGACGACCCTGATTTAGGCGCTGACTGACCTCATTAACACTGATCTTTTTAGCAGACATCAGAATAAGCAATCCACCCGTAGAGAAATGTCACAAAAAAATCGCACGTCTACTATACAACATAAGAAAAATACGCATTGAAGGTGTATAGTAGAGAAATGTTACAGATAAGCTGACAAAAGCGATGTCGAGAAAGGGTTGCAGACCTAAAAGGTTTAGAACGCTTCCAAAGTTGCTTTTTATTCGGTTGAATGTAATCTGCCTTAGTGATACCTATCATCTTAAGGTAATTTGAGGTGCATCTCTCCTCCAACAGCCGTATAGGCGCAGTTAGACCCATTTTATCGATTAGAACTCACCCCGTGCCATGGAATGAAATTGCTCTGGTGAAAAAATGTGATGTTACCTATCGCGTACTTTTGTCATAGCAACCATTTTTATTCACTGACCGGTTTAAGAAAACAAACTTACTAAGGAACAAATATAGATGGCAACTTTCAATGTCAGGCTGATCAATGAAGCAGAAGGGATTGATACCACCATTGCAGTAGAGGATGATCAGTACATTTTCGATGCAGCTGAAGAAAATGATATTGATCTGCCCGTCTCTTGTCGTTCAGGGGCTTGCTCCAGTTGTGCAGGAAAAGTGGTTTCCGGTGCAGTTGACCAATCTGACCAATCTTTCCTAGATGATGATCAAGTCGCTGCTGGATTTGTTCTAACCTGTGTTGCCTATCCAGCCTCAGACTGCACCATTCAAACTCACCAAGAAGACGCCCTCTAATTCTAATAAAATCCCTATGAGTTCTGTATCCTACGTTCAAGACACTGAATTTGAACAGTTAATCAAAGATGAATCCATTGTTGTTGTTGATTTTACTGCGACCTGGTGTGGGCCTTGCAAAAAAATCAGTCCTTTAATGGAACAGCTTGCTACTGACTATGAAGGCCGAGCAAAAATAACCAAAGTTGATGTCGATCAGAATAAGACGGTTGCCAAGCAATTTGGTATTCGCAGTATTCCGGCTGTGTTGGTCTTCAAATCAGGGGAGCTAGTAGAAACCCTTGTAGGCATGAACCCCTACGAAAAATTTACTGGCGCCCTGGATAAACATCTTTGAAGAACAATCGAGTTCATCGGAGTTGTCCAGGGAATGAGCATGAGTCAAGTTGGAAAAAATATTGCTCAAGTCATCTGCTGCCCTCAATGTGGGTCTTCAGCGCGACGGCTATATTTTACGAGTGCGCATTCAACTCATCTCAAATGCCCTGGGGGATTGGTCAATCAGGTTGAATGTCCAAGTTGTGATTATTTGTTGGTTTCTTGTGCTGTCGATGGTCAAGTCGTCGAGGCCTATGCCGATGGTATTTCAACTTATCAACGGTCATATACCATTACATCGAAACCTGCTGAAGCAGTTCCTTGTTCTGCATCAATACCCTCCTAAACCTCAACTAAGAAAAGTCTCAAATTCCAACTTGTGGCTCATGAGTATTGTGCTCGTTCCACAGTAATGCGTTCCCCACTTATAAGGAGTCTCAAGCCATGATGAGAGCAGAAGAGATCATGACGCGGGAAGTGGTAGCCATTAGTGGTTCAGCCACTGTCGCTGACGCAGTAGCCCTAATGAAAGACAAAGGGATTCGAGCCATTATTGTGGAACCGCGATATGCGGGTGATCCTTATGGCATGGTAACTCAGACCGATATTGTCTATAAAGTTGCAGCCTTCGGCCATGACCCCAAACAGATGAAGGTCTATGAAGTCATGGCGAAGCCCTGCATCGTCGTCAATCCTGATTTAGGTGTTGAATACGTTGCTCGCTTGTTTGCCAATACGGGCATACGCAGAGCTCCTGTAGTCAAAGATCACCTACTGGGAATTATTTCTATTGGTGACATCCTCAAAAAAAGCGACTTTGTAGAAAAACCTAAGAGCAATTTTGAGCAATACTGCGAAGAATTCCCCAATGCACCTGAAGCCCGAATGTATGAAGATTAGGGCCAATATCGAATGTAGGGATACCTACCGTCGAGAAAGTTGCAATATCATGGTCCGAATAATATCGTTTAGCTGATTTTCTCCCTCGCGCTGGGCTTTAAAGCCTGCAGTCTGTAGTTGACGCAGGCTACTTTGCGTATCCCCTTCCAAACTGCTCAACAAGCCTTTATGGATATCAGTAATAGTGGAATTAAAAGGAAGATATTTGATCTGCTTGAGATCGGTTAATATCTTCGATTGACTTTGGGTGTTGGCACCGACGGAGTTATCTTGCAAAATCTGAATCGCTGCTCTCATAACTTTTGCTTCCTGAAGCCTAGGATTGAATGCAAGCGCTCGTTTGAATGACATCAATGCGCTTTGATATTGTCGCAGGTGAGATTGAGATAGTCCTTGACGGTAAAGAATTGTGGCGTCTAAGGGGCTAAGACTTAAGGCTTGGCGATAGTCATTGAGAGACGCAGGTGTATTTCTCGAATTGGCGTGGACGACTCCCCGCTGCACATAAGCTTGGGTATATTGGGGGTTCAGGTCAATGGCTTGAGTCAAATCCTTGATGGCTTGAGTTGCATTCCGTTGTCGATAGTGGCCAAGGCTACGACTATAGTACGATTCGGCATAATCAGGGTTCAGCTCAATAGCCTGTGTAAAATCGGAAATCGCCCCCTGGTAATTTTTGCGGTTAAGTTTATCTCCTCCTTGGAGATAGAAATCAGCGGCAGTAGACTCATTCATTTCTGGACGAGGTTCCGGTACTCCTAAATTCAGCTCTACCCCTCCGACGGGTAGAGCATTTAAGAACGTATTGATAGGAATTCCTAAGTTAAATCCAGTCTTAATGTAAATGTCGGGGTTAGTAGCCTGATCTTGAGGCTGGATAGTGGTCGTGTCTGCACGACCGTGAATCGCAACAAGCTGACCTTGGCCATCTAGGACAGGTCCGCCACTCATCCCTGGCAAAGTGTTGTTGGAGTACACCAAGGCGTAACCATCAGCTAAGGGCCGAGTGGCATTAGCGGTAACCTTACCTTCAGTGAAGCTATAAATCGATTCCGTCAATGCTAAGGTCTGGGCAGGAAAACCAGCAACATATATAGGGGTGCCTTCTGGAGCCTGGTTGGCATTGCCTATGGTTGCCACACCATAAGTCTTATCGCTAGTGAATTGGACGATGGCTAAATCAACATTGGGCAATTTTGTGATGCTTGAAGAACTCACTTTATGGGTTTGCTGGTCAGACGTTTGGAGATCATAGGTATTGGGAAACTCAACCACATGGGCAGCTGTCGCCACGGTATAGGTATTGCCCTCTCGTTTGACCAGTACCCCGGAGCCTTTCCCTGCTGGACTACTGATGAGAACAGTGACACTCTTGGCCAGCTTACTCACCTCTACTGCATTCAATGCCTGGACTTGAGGCTGTATAACAATCAGGGCTGCTGTTGTGCTTAGAAAAAGGGAGGGAAGGTGGGTCATTGTACGAATGAATCAAACGATTAAAGTGAATTTGTCATTAAAGGAAAATCTGGCTGGACATCGTCACAGTTTTTCTATTCAGTTGTTATGAATAGAGGTCCATTACTACGGAAACGCTTATTTCGCATTGATAAACCGATCCTGGGCTAGGGTCCGCAGTTGTTGTAGATGTTCCCGCCGAGATATAGACAAAGGAATCATGCCCTCAATTTCCTGGACCAGTAGCCCTGTATCTAAAGGTTTGTCTAGATAGAGGGAACGGTACAAGGCCGCGACCACCCCTTGCTCTATCTCAGCACCACTATAGCCTTCTGTAACTTGCAACAGTGTTGGCATATCAAAGCAGCCTGGGTCTTGTTTTCGTAGGATAAGATGGATTCGCAAAATCGCACCCCGTTCTTGCAAATCCGGCAAGTCTACATAAAAGATCTCGTCGAAGCGGCCTTTGCGAAGCAATTCTGGAGGAATTTGGGAAATATCATTAGCGGTTGCTACAACAAATACTTCCTGAGACTTTTCCTGCATCCAGGTTAGGAAAAAGCCAAACATCCTGCGGCTAAGACCTCCATCTGAATCTGACCCTGTGGCCCCCAAACTCTTTTCGATCTCATCAATCCACAGCACGGCAGGTGACATGGATTCAGCCAGAGAGATGGCTTTCCGAAAGTTCTTCTCCGACTCACCAACATACTTATCGTAAAGCCGGCCCGCATCGAGCTTTAGTAAGGGCATTTTCCATTCCTTGGCGATGGCTTTAGCCGCTAAGGATTTGCCACATCCTTGAATACCAACAATCAAAATCCCTTTGGGTGGCGATAAATTCAGCGCTCTGGCTGCGGGACTAAACCCCACTCGGGCACGAGCTAACCAATGTTTGAGGTTGCCAAAGCCTCCCCATTCCACCCGATTATCTTCTACGGGTAAATAATCTAGGACCCCGCCCGCTCGGATTAGTTGAGCTTTGCGATGGAGGATGCGCTCAACATCATCCATGGTCAGTTTGCCATCGTCAAGAGCAGCATAGGCGAGGGCTTGACGGGCTTGTTTGAGGGTCATCCCTGTCATTGCTTGCACCAGTGCCTGCATATCTTGGTCTTGGAGTTCTACGATGGTGCGATGCTTGTGTCTCATGGTCCGCACAACGTCTTTGACGGTCTGAGATAGTTCGTCCCGATCGGGTAATTTCAAATCGTAAACAACGGCATCATGCTCAATTTCCCTGGGTAGTTCGAAACCGCCCCCCGTGAGGACGAAGGCAGAACGCTTTTGAGAAAAAAGCTGGGCCGCTTCGCGAAAATGACGGGCTGTTTCGGGGTCTTCAAAATGCTTGCCAAAATCTTTGAGCCAGAATAAAGCTTTAATCGTCATATCCTGAAC
>CALDHF010000158.1 GCA_937941595.1 uncultured Acaryochloris sp.
GCCAAAATTAGATCGCGACGATTGACTAAAGCCGTAATTGTGCCCAGGTTAGCGAGATAACCCGAGCTATAGACAATGGCTGCTTCGGTTTGTTTCCAGGTTGCGATCGCACTTTCCAACTGCTCATGTATCCTTCGATGACCACTGAGCAACCGTGACCCTGTACTCCCTGTTCCGTAAGTATGGACAGCTTTAATTGCAGCCTCAGCCAACCGTACATCTCCTGCTAAACCCAGATAATCATTACTACCAAAATTGATCACCTCATGCTCATTCAAAACCACCATTGGCCCTGGCCCGCTCATGGTTTTGACCGAGCGGTACCAATGGGCTTTATGAATCGTGGTTAAGGCAGCATCAATCCAAGCATAGGGATCCATTACAAAGTCTCTCAAAACGGGGTATTCAATACGATGAGCGGTCCTGGGTCATGGGTTTGCGAAATGTAACGTGTCATTTTGCGAAATGTAACGCTTGGTCCCTCAGCCATAGGGATGAACCTGGCATTCAGGTAACATTGCCTACAGGGCTAGTATTGAGTTAAGAGTGCGAACTGCTAAAATAGTGGTTTCTTAATAATTGCAGCTTAATTGCTATAAGGGTTTCCCCCCTTCTGTTGTGGGATAAAATTGTCCAACTATAGTCATTGAGGCCCCCATGGTAGATACCCTCAAAAAGCCAGAACCCCAAGAACTGCGTGATGGGATCAAAGTCCCTGCCAAAGAAACGGTTCTCACTCCCCGTTTCTACACCACTGATTTTGATGAAATGGCCAAGATGGATCTCACTGTCAATGAAGACGAGATCCGGGCTATCATCGCCGAATTCAAGGCTGACTATAACCAAAAGCACTTTACCCGCGATGAGCGCTTTGATAAGTCTTGGGATCACATCGACGGTGAAACCCGACGCTTGTTCATCGAATTTTTAGAGCGGTCTTGTACTGCTGAGTTTTCCGGCTTCCTCCTCTACAAAGAATTAGGCCGTCGTCTTAAGACCATTAATCCTCTGTTGGCTGAAGGGTTTAACCTCATGTCTCGGGATGAAGCCCGTCATGCTGGCTTCCTGAACAAAGCTATGACGGACTTCAAATTGTCCTTAGACTTGGGATTTTTGACCAAGAGCCGTAGCTACACCTTCTTCAAGCCTAAATTTATCTTCTACGCTACCTATCTCTCTGAAAAAATTGGTTACTGGCGCTATATCACCATCTATCGCCACCTAGCTGCGAATCCAGACGATTGCGTCTATCCCATTTTCGAGTTTTTCGAGAATTGGTGCCAAGACGAGAACCGTCATGGCGACTTCTTTGATGCTTTGATGCGGTCTCAGCCTCAACTGCTCAACGATTGGAGAGCTAGGCTGTGGGCGAGATTCTTCTTGCTGTCTGTCTTCGTGACCATGTACCTCAACGACCTACAGCGTTCTGGATTTTACGCCACGATTGGCCTAGATGCTCGTGAGTATGACAAGCACGTGATTGAAAAAACCAATGATAGTGCGGGCCGTGTCTTCCCCTTGGTGCTGAATGTACAGCATCCTAGCTTCTATGGTCACTTAGAAGAATGCGTAGACAACTGTGTGAAGTTGCGAGCCATTGATGCTGCCGAGCAGCCTAACGCCATTAAGACGTTACGGAAGCTACCTATCTTCCTTGCCAATGGATTCAATTTTCTACGTCTATATTTGATGAAGCCTATTCCTACGGCTCAGCTAGACGGCACGATTCGTTAGAGTGCTGTAATTTACTCTAGTCGGAAGTTTTTTGCAAAAACCACCATTGAAGTTACTTTCTTTTGGTGGTTTTTTGTTGGAATATGAACTGATAACTGGTCTATTTTTGAAATAGCCTATGGTTGAGGTTTGTTAGTAAATACTTACTAGATCTGAGTCAGGATTGACTAAACCCTTCATACTGTTGTAATTCAAGACCTGAAATTCTGTCACAAAATCAGATTAAACACTGAACCTGAAATCAGGTTGATATAGAAAATATATTTTTATATATGACTATAGATATAGATGATTTACACAAGACATTAGCGATCATAAGCTTGTTTATGCCTCTCTGGAAGGCTTTGAGTTCGTTTGTATCAAGAAAAATTGAAGACCCAAACGAAAAAAATATTCCTAAACCTGAAGAATTAGATATTAATATTTTTAATGAGATTAAATATTATGATCGTTTAAGCCCTCATCAATTAGATGAATCAGGAAAGAATAACTTAAAGAATGCATTGATTTTCAAGAAAATAACTAATAAGAATGCGCCAATACATACTATTAACTTGATTTTTAATTGTTATGGTCCAGCGACAGCACTTTTTATTTACTCAAGAGCTGAAAAGTATATTCATTTTAATAAAAAGAATGAGCTAAAAAAGCCTGAATTTCTAGAAAGGAAGATGCATAAATGCCTATTGTATGGATTGCATGCCCTGTCTCACTTATCTATCTTCACGTCGCTTGTTTTAGCATCATGCGTAATAGCATTAGTAGTTGTGATGTTAAAGGAACCTAGCCAAATACCAGAAGACCGTATAGTACAAGCATCATCAATCCTGTTATTTTTTATTGCCTTTTCAATAGGTTCTCTGATTGTTTCTTTTAGGATGCTAAATGAATCTTCAAGTTATCGGCGTCTGTATAAGAAAACCATCGAATTTTACGATGCACATATTAAATTTAAGAAACCTGTATGTAAAAGTTCCCAATAGATACATTTATAAAAAATCTTAAATACTTCTTTTGAAAAACGTAGCCCGATGTTCTGTCTTCACCATATTTTTGACGCTACTATGCAAATACATTTCTTCTTGATGGCTCAGCCTTGAGTTGAAATGCTGCAATTTACCTTCTGAATGAGGATCAATCTCTTATGTCTGCCCCCAACGGCGTCATGATGCAATTCTTTCACTGGTACAACCCTGCTGATGGCAGTCTGTGGAATGAGTTGAAGACCAAAGCAACCGATTTGGCCAATGTAGGTGTCACCTCTGTATGGCTACCCCCTGCTTATAAAGGTCTAGCAGGTGGGTATGACGTGGGCTATGGCGTCTACGATATGTATGATTTGGGAGAATTTGACCAAAAAGGATCGGTTCGCACGAAATATGGCACTAAAGATGAGTATATCGCCGCCATCGAGGCTGCCCATGCCGCTGAGATTCGGGTCTATGCCGATGTTGTCCTCAATCACAAGATGGGTGCAGACGGTGAAGAAGAAGCTGAAGCCAGGCCCATGAATCCCAATGACCGCCATCAACCCATTGGAGATACTCAAACTGTTAAGGTCTGGACCCATTTCACTTTCCCAGGTCGCCAGGGCCAGTATTCAGACTTCGAATGGCACTGGTGGCATTTTGATGCGGTGGATTACAACGCCTATAACGAAGGCGAAAAAGCCGTCTATCTCTTCAAAGAGAAAACCTTCGATAGTGATGTTGATCTAGAAAAAGGTGCTTTCGATTACCTGATGGGTTGCGATCTAGATATGGAGCATCCCGAGGTTAAAGCTGAACTGGATCGCTGGGGAGAATGGGTTGTTGACACGACTCAAATCGATGGATTTCGTTTTGACGCAGTTAAACATGTTAAAGCAGGATTTTTCCCCGAATGGCTCAATCGCTGCCGCCAGCATTCTGGAAAACCGCTGTTTGCAGTCGGTGAATATTGGTCAGATGAAATTGAAGCGCTGCATCACTTTGTCAAAGTGACAGGGGGCGATGTCATGCTCTTTGATGCCCCGTTGCATTACAACTTTACGGTTGCCAGTAATCGCGGCCGTGACTTTGACCTGCGCCAAATTTTTGATGACACCTTGGTTAAAGAACAGCCAGCTTTAGCCGTCACCCTGGTTGAAAATCATGACTCTCAGCCTTTGCAGGCTTTAGAGTCTGTGGTTGAATCTTGGTTTAAGCCCTTGGCCTATGCGTTGATCTTGTTGCGTCGTGATGGGTATCCTTGCGTTTTCTATGCAGACTATTATGGTGCTCACTATAAAGATAAGGGCAGAGATGGTAAGGACTATGAGATTTGGCTGGAGAGTCACCAATGGATAATCGATAAATTCCTCGCTGCCCGCCAAACCTATGCCTACGGCGATCAGTACGACTATTTTGATCATGCCAACACCGTGGGTTGGACTCGATTGGGGGATAGTGCCCATCCAGGTGGAATGGCAGTGGTTTTGAGTAATGGTGAAGCCGGTCGTAAATGGATGGAAGTGGGACAATCCCAACAAACCTATATTGATCTAACAGAGCATATCCCAGAGCCTGTGACCACGAATGCAGAAGGATGGGCAGAATTTAGCTGTAAAGGCGGATCAGTCTCAGTATGGGTGCCTCAAGGTTCCTAAATGCTGTCTTTTCTTAATCTTGGTCACTTTTTGCCGTCTTAGCTTTTTCTGCGATCGGCGGATCGGTATTGACAAAGGCCCCATTAAAAAATTGAGCGAAGCTGCGGGCGGCTGACGTTGTTTCATCTTCATTTTGCCAGCCAGGTTGTGATTGAGGGGGAGGAGAAGAGAATGCCTCTGATGTTGGAGGCGTTGGAGATGGATGGGGGGAAGAACTGGATATAGCTGGAGGAGCAGGCTCAGTTCGAGGTGCAGTAGAGCGGATGGGGGCAGGCTTATAACCGTCTGGATTAGAGGGAGTAGGCCGCGTTTGTAGGTCCTCTTCCGTTAGTACTTTTAAGGTGACTTTTACCTTGTGGTGGAAACATTTCTCGAAAGTTTCTTCTAGTTCGGCTACTTTGCCTTGAGCCAGACGCAAGAGGGTCTTGCGAATGCCAATCTGAACTTCTCGCCCCTGCCAATACAGCAATTGCCCATGTTCTTTTAATAATGCTCGACTCGGTAAGTTGAGATTTTGGAGTAATTCTTGCCACGTGTTGGCTAAGTCAACTAGGGATGTTGGTTGCGGTGATGAGGGTGTTTTCTGAGAGGG
This sequence comes from uncultured Acaryochloris sp., assembly GCA_937941595.1. Taxonomy (GTDB): domain Bacteria; phylum Cyanobacteriota; class Cyanobacteriia; order Thermosynechococcales; family Thermosynechococcaceae; genus Acaryochloris. The sequence goes on from CALDHF010000158.1 coordinate 4,953, forward strand.
TGGCTCAGGTATGGGTTTTGGTTGAGGCTCTTGCTCTATTGCGGTGGGGATAGCTGGACTCAATGGCTCAACTGAGTCCCTACGACCATTGAGAGGATGATCAATCTCATCATCTGACGTGACATCTATATCTTTATCTGCCGGAGGCTCAGCTTCTGTGTGAGGTCTTTCAGAGGCTATCGCCGCTGCTAGCTCAGGATCTGCGTTGACAACATCGTCAGGTTTCGATAACTCAGGTTCTACGCTAGTAATCGGATCCAATTCTGTCAGGTTGGTTTCTGCAGAGGCAGGCCTGTCAGGAGCAGAAGGGGCAGAGGTAGGCACAGGGATCGATGCTTCAGCAAACGCTGTGGTCGCAGCGGATTGATCAGGAACAGAGGGAGACGCAGCAGATGCAGGAGGTGCTTCTTCTATAGACTCCGCAGTGACAGCAGGTTTATCAGAAATAGAAGGAGACGCAGGAATGTCTGTTGTGTTCTGTTCTGTAGGCGATGCAGTAGGCGTGGGCGCAGCTGTATGAGGAGCAGGTAGGGGTTGAATAGCTGGCCGTTGAACGGGTTGTGGGTTGGGTGATGAGGTGGCTCCAGGTAATAACCCTAAAAGAGACACTTCTAGCCATAGCCGAGGTTGCGTGGAACTTTTAATCTGCCCTTCACAACTGCGCAGATGTTGTTGACTGGCTAGAATCTGTTCTAGTTCAAACTGTTGAGCAATTTCACAGAGGTCGGTCCAGGTGGCCGCAGTGATAGCAACTAAATCACGACGATCTGGGGCCGTTTTGGCAATTAATAAATCTCGATAAAAACCCGCTAAGTTTTGGAGGACCACTAAGGGCTCTCGGCCCCGATCCAATAAGGCATGGGTGCGCTCAATCATCACAGCAGGCTGTTGGGAAATTATGGCCTGTAGCAATGCGAATAAAGCCTGCTCTGGGACGGAACCGACTAAATCCCAAACCTGGGGATTATCCACTTCTCCTGAGAGCAAGCTCAACTGGTCCATTAAGCTCTCGGCATCTCGTAATCCCCCTTGGGCCACTTGAGCAATCAATTCGACGGCTGTGGGGGTGATGGTAATGGCTTCTTGCTCAGCGATATAGGTGAGATGCTGAACCATGGGTTCTAGGGCAATTCGCCGAAAGTCAAAGCGTTGGCATCGGGAAATAATAGTAGGTAAGACCCGCTGAGGATCGGTGGTGGCCAAAATAAAGACCACGCGGTTAGGGGGTTCTTCTAAGGTTTTGAGCAAGGCATTAAAGGCTGCCGTGCTCAGCATATGGACTTCATCTAGGCAG
>CALDHF010000159.1 GCA_937941595.1 uncultured Acaryochloris sp.
GGTGTTCCCAATGCCTTAGCGGGCATTATTTTCAGAAATCGTCTCTACGACACCATTTTCGAGGTGGTGGTGTTTACCATCGCCATTATGGGCGTCCGTTTTCTGCTATCGGATGAGCAGCTTTCCAAAAAGGTGCATCGATTTACGGATCAACCCTCAATTGTCTTAGCCAGACTAGGAGCAACTATTGCCTCCTTGGTGAGTATTGAGTTAGCGATTCGTGGCCATTTGAGTCCTGGCGGTGGGTTTGCGGCAGGTGTGGCGGGCGGTACAGCGATTGGTCTAATCGCGATTACCTCTTCTTCGAAGTGGATGCAGGGTATCTATCAGCGCTGGCGAGCAGCCATGTGGGAGAAGATCTCAGTTCTGGTGTTTTTGGTCTTGGCAGCCGTAACCTTGGCAGGTTTTGAGTTGCCTCACGGTGAACTGGGTGCTTTGGTCAGTGGAGGTGTAATTCCTATTCTTAATGTGTTGGTGGCGATCAAGGTTGCCCTCGGCTCTTGGGCTGTGATTTTAGTGTTTATTCGATATCGGGGATTGCTGTAATCCCTGCAGAAACCTTAGGATAACCTGTCTGGGTGAGGAAACCTGAAGCCAGCTTTTGGTCAAGATTATAGTTGTAAGGCCAGCATTGGCTCTATCGTCTTTTGAATTTGGGTAATAGCGTTTTTGGCCTGAATCACAATGAACATTCTTCTGAACTGGATACCCCAAACTCCGATTGTCGCTTTTACGATTTTGCTGCTGGTCGTTCTTACACTGCCGCCTATCTTTGAACGGCTGCGATTACCGGGGTTAGTGGGTCTTTTGGTTGCAGGTGTTGTTCTGGGACCAGAGGGGTTGGGATTTTTAGATGCCGAAACCGATACGATGACCTTGCTCTCGGACATTGGCAAAATTTACCTGATGTTTGTGGCAGGCTTGGAAATTGATCTAGATGATTTTCGTAAACAGCGCAATCAGTCACTCATTTTTGGAGGAGCAACCTTTTTATTCCCGCTAGTGATGGGAGCTGTAGTGGGTCGTGGCTTTGGCATGGGCTGGAATGCGGCTATTTTGACGGGGTCGCTGTTGGCTTCCCATACGTTGTTAGGATTCCCTATTGTCAACCGTTTGGGGGTGATCGGTAATAAAGCAGTGACTGCAACCATTGGGGCCACGATTATTACGGATATTGCCGCGCTGCTGGTGTTGGCGATTTGCATTTCCATTCATGCAGGGAACTTCTCGGCCTTGAGTTTAATGGGACAATTGCTGTCCTTAGCGATTTATGTCCTGGTGGTGGTGGTGGGTTTTAACTGGGCCGGACGCCAATATTTCAAGCGCGCCGGAGACGACCAAGGGAATAAATTCTTATTTATCTTGTTGGCTGTGTTTCTGGCTTCTGTGGGAGCCCAGGTTATTAATATTGACAAAATTGTTGGGGCCTTTTTGGTTGGACTGGCGGTTAATGATGTTCTCAAGCATGGTCCGGTAGAAGAAAAGGTGATTTTTGTCGGGAGTACTTTGTTTATTCCCTTTTTCTTCGTTGATATGGGATTGGTGCTGAAGTTGTCGAGTTTGAAGACAACCCTGACTCAAGACTTAGGATTGACCGTTGCTATTGTGGGCACCTTGTTCCTGAGTAAGTTCTTAGCTGCCGTGAGTGTGAAAGGACTACATCGGTATAGCTGGAATGAGGTATTGACCATGTGGTCTTTGTCATTACCGCAGGTAGCGGCGACCTTAGCTGCTGCCTTAGCGGGAAAAACGGCAGGATTGCTGACGGATGTCATGTTTAATGTGGTGATTTTACTGATGTTGGTGACTGCGATAGTAGGCCCAATTCTTACCGCTCAGTTTGCCCGTAAGTTACCACAGCCAAACGTTCCACCTGCAGCGACTTTGAATCCCTCTGTTGTATTGCAGCCTGGCTTACCGATTGTTTCTGACTCAGCGGTGCAATTTAAGGTGATGGTGCCCGTTTCTAATCCTTCGACAGAACGATATCTGATTGAAATGGCGGCTTTATTAGCCCGGCATGAATCAGGGATGATTGTGCCTTTGTCGATTGCGAAGGGGCAGATGCATATGGACGAACCGGAGCTTGAGAAAACCCTAAGCCGGAGTAAAAATCTTCTGGCTAGGGCAACAGCAGTTAGCCAAGAATTTCAAGCGGCAGCCCAACCGATCGTCCGGATCGATGATGATGTTGCCCATGGAATTGTGCGCGCTGCCCGTGAGCAAGAGGCCAATGTCATTGTGATGGGTTGGCATCCGACGAATCTGATTAAAGATCGATTGTTTGGTAGTTTGATTGATCGGGTATTCTGGTCAGCTCATTGCCCCATTGCCGTGATGCGTCTGCAGGAGGAACCCGTTCACCTTAATCGGGTGTTAGTCCCGATTAACAACCTTACCCCTCAAGCCCTGCGCATGGTGCGCTTTGCTCAGATCTTTGCTGAGTCTAGTCAAGCCGAGGTGACGCTGCTACATGTGTGCGATCGCAAAACCGAAACCTCAGCTATCAACACATTCCAAACTCAACTCTCGGAGATTTTGGCCCAATTCGAGTTCAAAACACCCATTACCATCAAAATAGAACGCAACGATGCCGTAGCTGCAACGATTGTTAATACTGCCCAAACCTATAACTTAGTGGTGATGCGATCGGTGCGCCGTCGGACTGCGGGGGGCTTGCAAGTGAGTGATGTAACTTCGAAAGTGATTCCAGCCTTATCTAGTTCCCTCATTCTTTTGGGAGAACCTCATTATCATCCTCCTTTCGTGAATGGGGTAGGGACTGATAAGCCACAGTTGGTCCGGTAGGTGTGTGCGACTACAATGCTGCTCTCGTCTCCCTCAGTCGCTTTAAGTCCTCAGATACAATAGATAAAGCCTATATCTAGTCAGAGTTATGGTTGCAACGGTTTTACCAGTTGATCACCAAACCATTGGGGAAAAACGCGTCAGTGTCAGCGGCTTGACGTGGGCAGCCTATCAGCAAATTCTTCATGCCTTACCCGAAGGGCGATCAGCTCACTTAACTTATGACCACGGTACTCTTGAAATCACCATGCCCCTGGAAGAACA
>CALDHF010000160.1 GCA_937941595.1 uncultured Acaryochloris sp.
CGGGTGCACTGCGTCAAAATGGGGTGGCCCATTATTGGGGATCCTCTCTACAGCCGCAACCGCAAAGTTGGCGTGAATCTATCTGGACAAGTTCTGCATGCCTGGCGGCTGCGATTGCATCATCCCATATCCGATCACCAGATCGAAGTACAGGCTCCCCTACCTGAAGATTTTTCTAAGCTGCTGAAGCGCTTGCAACAGCGCTCCGATTCTAGCTCTGTACAGAATAACCAGAATGCCCTCAGTTTCTAACCAGGGAGAAGTGGGGCCGCAGAGCCTAGCAACAACCGTCCCCAAGCCGACAGAGTCAGAAACCAGGCATTGGCAAAACTTAAATTTCGTTAGCAGGATGATGCTCTGCAAATCTTGGGGTTAAACAGTAAGGACAATCCAGCCACTCCGATAATAGGCCCGCATTACAAACCAGACAGTTCAAAGAAGTTTTGCGCTTTGCCTTCAATTCTGCTTTTAAGCCGCTATCTGAAAAGGTGACCCGTTCGACTTCTTCGAGAGACGTTGCACCTTGCTCAACTAACTTCAAACTATAGGACAGTAGCGTTTGCATGCCGTCATCCACCGCCATTTCCTTGATGTGCTCAGTAGGTGCCCCTTCTGTAATCAGTGCCTTTAACTTTTCACTGACCTGCATCACCTCATATACCCCACATCGTCCGGCATAACCAATGCCAGAACAATTTGGACAGGCATCTTCAGTATTTGCCGTTGCCAGAACGTCATCGGACATCGACACATTGGCTCTATAAAATGTGACTTCTGTTTTCCCAGATGTAACAAGCCCAAACTGAGCGAGTTTGTCCGGCGAAGGCTGATAGGGAATCCGACAGTCAGGACACAAACGTCGCACCAGCCGCTGAGCAACCACCCCCAGCAAAGAGGCTGAGACCATAAACGGTTCAACATCCATCTCTGCTAAACGGACAATGGCACTTGCCGCATCATTGGTATGCAAGGTAGTTAAAACCAAGTGGCCTGTCAATGCCGCTTCAATCGCCGTTTTAGCCGTTTCTTTGTCCCGGGTCTCACCCACCAGAATCACATCGGGATCTTGCCGGAGAAACGCCCGCAAAATCGAGGCAAAATCCATGCCTTTTTCTCGAATAACCTGGACTTGGGTAATCCCGGGCAAGGTATATTCAATTGGATCTTCAACGGTGCTGATGTTGACTTCAGGGGTATTCCGCTCTGTCAAAGCAGAATAGAGCGTGGTTGTTTTACCAGAGCCCGTCGGTCCTGTCACCAAAATCAGACCAAAGGGACGAGCCACCATCTCCCGGAGAATATCGAGGCTGGCAGGATCATCAATCAGATTATCGAGGCCCAGCTGCATGGAGGTATTATCCAAAATTCGCAAGACCACCTTTTCGCCATAGCGGCTGGGTAAGGTACTCACCCGGAAGTCAACTTTACGCCCCTGAAACAGCCGCAAAATTCGACCATCCTGAGGTAAGCGTCGTTCGGCAATATCTAAATTAGCAATAATTTTAAAACGAGAGACCAAGGCAGGGGCAATCCGGCGGGGCAAAGGCTGAAAGGCACTGTGCAATAAGCCATCTTTGCGAAAGCGGATCCGCAGGTTCTCTTCCTGAGGTTCAATATGGATATCCGAGATTTTATTTTGCAGGGCCTTGGCCAAGATCTTATTGACTAGGGAAATAATCGGCGCTGCGTTTTCATCGAGCAAGGCCTCATCAAGGTTGACTTCGGCGTCATTGCTAGATCGATCGCCAATGCCCCCCAGTCTATCCAGGTCTTCTGCTAGCTCGTACTGTGCAGGCACCTCCGTTTTGATGGTTGCCTGTCGTTTTGCCTGGGCATCTAAGAACTTAGCAATCAACATTTGAAACGTATCTAAGTCGATGACGACCCGATGAAAGCTCATGCCCAAAGATCGAAGTAGATAGCCCACATCATCGATGGCACTGAGATGATCAGGATTGACCATGCCAATACTGATCACTGGCGGATCTAACGTTTCGTTGATAGATAGAGGCAAGAGCTGATAGCGACGACAGTAGTCGAGAGGAATGACGGTCCGGATGAGCCGTTCGATCTCGGAGGTGTCAACTTGAGTGATTTCTGGATCAAGGCACTCAAGTCCATACAAAATTTTGAGTTCAAACAGTTGCTGGCGTTTAATTTGGCGCAACAATCTGGGGGGCAAGGGTTTCCCCGTCATTTTTTGCAGAATTGCCAGCAGAGAACGCCCTTTTTTCCTGCTTTCGTAAATTGCTTCGCGTAAGCGAGCTTGGTCAATATAACCAGTTTGAATTAATTTTTCGTTTGAAGGAGAAAAATTATTCCTTACGAGTAAATCGCGTTTGGGCGAGGAATTCTCCATAGTTTTAAATGTAATTTAGAAGTTCTTCAATGTTGTAAAAAGAAAGGCAATTTGTACGAATAAATACACCGTTTCTAGGGAAAAATATAGAGAAAATCATAATTTGAGGTTCGTACCTACCCATACCACAAATATTCTGACAGATACAACCGCATAGGATCATGATGACTAGAAAAGGCGTGATTTCGGGAGTAAATAGATTTTAATTTTCCTCATTTATAGAATTTCAGTGACATACATCAACATTTCCAGCTGATATCTAAACCGCGATTTTTGGTGGACCAGCTCTCAATCTAAATTCAATTTTTTGCGATTTCTAAAGTATATCTCAGCCCTAGAGAGGTTGACATTATGATCTGTCCCCAGCCGATGTTTTCCAGATCTGTTGGCCATGGCTGATTTTGTTACACTGACTATATCGGCCCTCCACAAAGAGCTTGGCTGATTAGTCTTTACCCATCTGCCACCCATTGGGATCACTATATGTCTCCGACTGCGCTGCTTTCCCGAGAACTCCCCACCCTAGAATATTCTGCTACCCGCGATCGCTTTGACGATACCTGGCGCTCCCCCTTATCAACATTACTAGGATTAGGCCGAGCAGCCGGGGCTGATTTTGTTGAATTTTTCCTAGAGCGGGTCAACTACATTAGCTGCTTAGCTGAGGAAGATGCCATTACCAGCATTTCGCCCCGCCTCGTTTCGGGTGCAGGGGTGCGGGTGTTTCTTGGCAAAGGCGATTGCTACGTCAGCACCAATGATTTGAGCTTCAAAGGACTGAAGTCGGCCTTAGAAAAAGCACTATCGATCCTGGGCTTGACTCTCCCCACCCCCCAAGCCTTTATTCCTGAAATTAATTTAGAGATTCTCCGGGATTATGCGGCGGTTAATGGCAAAGAGTCATGGTTGTCAGACTGTAGCTCTATGCAGGAAATGGGCGATATTTTGCTAACGGCCAATGCCCAACTCCATAAAGATGCCAGGCATGTGCAATCCCGACGAGCGACCTACTTCCGGGATTGGCAGGAAGTTTTAGTTGCGGCTAGTGATGGCGTATTTGCCCACGATATTCGCCTCACTCAGTCCGTAGGCTATAGCTTGCTTTGTGCTGAGGGTAGCGATCGCGCTTCTATTAATAAGCGGGTGGGTGCGACCAACAATCCTGATTTTCTGCGTTCTTGGCAGTATGCAACTGATTCAGCCGAGGTCTCTGAATCTGCGGGCCAAATGCTCCATGCTGACTATGTAGACTCGGGGAACTACCCGATCATCATGGCTAATGAGTTTGGCGGGGTGATCTTCCACGAAGCCTGTGGTCATCTGCTAGAAACCACTCAAATTGAGCGCAAAACCAGTCCTTTCTCAGAGATGAAGGGCCAGAAAATTGCCCATGAGAACCTGACAGCCTGGGATGAAGGACTATCCCCCAATGCCTTTGGGTCCATTGATATGGACGATGAAGGTATGCCTGTCCAGCGAACACTCTTAATCGAGAATGGCATCCTCAAAAACTTCCTATCTGACCGGGCAGGCTGTATCCGCACAGGACATCCTCGCACAGGCAGTGGCCGTCGGCAAAGCTATACCCATGCGGCTGCCAGCCGGATGCGGAACACCTATATTGCCCCTGGTAATTTCACCAATGATGATTTATTTAACTCGGTAGAGACGGGTATCTATTGCAAAAAGATGGGCGGTGGCAGCGTCGGTCCCACGGGAGAATTCAACTTCGGTGTGGATGAAGCCTATCTGATTGAAAATGGAAAAATCACCAAGCCCCTCAAGGGTGCCACACTGATCGGTGAAGCCAAGGAAATCATGAAGAAGATCTCGATGTCTTCGCAAGATTTAGGCTTAGCAGCCGGGTTCTGCGGATCGATCAGCGGCAGTATTTATGTCACTGTTGGCCAGCCTCATATCAAGGTGGATGAGATCACGGTCGGTGGGCGTTAAACCTAAGGCTCTAGACACTATTTTCAAAATTCCCAGAAGAGAGATTTCCAGAGAGACAAACGTAAATAATAGGAGATATAGCTAGCATGGCTGATGTTGGTACTATTGCTGCGATCGCAAAACAGAAAGCCCAAACTCTGGGCATCCAAAAATTCGACGTCTGTGGGTCCACCGTGGACGAAGCCAGCGTCCAAGTCGATCAAGGCGAACCTAAGCAAGTTAAAGCTTCTAAGCGTTCCAGCGTCATGGTCCGAGTCTGGAATGATGCTGATACGGTGGGTGTAACCAGCACTAGTGAAGTCGATGAGCTAGGACTAGAATTAGCCCTAAAAACAGCCCAGGAAGCCAGCGCCTTTGGGGCCAAAGAGCATGTCCCCGACTTCAGCCCAGAAGCCACAGCCAAATTGGAAGGAACCCCATCTGAGATTGTCCCTCAAGCCGAAATTGCTACTCTAATTGAGCATTTAATTGCAACGGAAGCCAAATTAACCGAAGCCCATCCTGCTATTGTCGGCGTCCCTTACAATGGCTTGGCTCAGCGCGATGCCCAGCGGTTCTACCTCAACAGCAACGGAGCCATGCGGCAAGAAGCCCGGTCTTCCAGCTCGATCTACCTCTATAGCAAAACCGAGCAAGAAGGCAAGCGTCCTCGCAGTGCCGGAGCATTCAGAGTTAGTCAGGGACTAGAACAGCTTGATATTGATGGCTGCTTACAAGAAGCAGCCGAAAAGACTATTAGCCATCTGAACTATCAGCCCATTACCTCAGGCAAATACCGGGTCGTCCTCTCCGCCGAGGCTTTTCTCAGCTTACTAGGCGCATTTTCTAACTTATTCAATGCCCAAAGCATCCTCGATAACCGCAGTCTATCCACCATGGAGTCCTTGGGAACAGAAATTGCATCCCCCTTCCTATCCGTTGCCGATGATGCCTTACATACTGATAACGTTGGCAAAACCTTATTTGATGACGAAGGAACCCCCACTCGACGACTCCCCATTATTGACAAGGGCGTGCTCACCAACTTTTTGCAGAGTGCAGGGACTGCCAAACGTCTGAATACCCGGCCGACAGGTCATGCCAACTTGGGGGCGAAGGTCACTGTTGGCCCTCATTTCTACCATGTGTTTGCTGCCAGCCAGCCTGAACAGACCTATAGTTTAGACACGGCTGAAAATGTCATATTGATTGATGATGTCCAAGCTCTCCATGCCGGAGTTAAAGCTCTACAAGGCTCTTTCTCCTTGCCTTTTGATGGTTGGCTGGTCAATAAAGGTGAGCGTATCAGCATCGAATCCGCCACCGTTGCTGGCGACTTCCGAGAACTTCTAAAATCGATTATCTATGTTGAACCTGAGGCAGAACTCACCCCTGGCGGAATCTGCCCCAGAATCTGGGTGGACGAATTATCCATCACAGGCGAATAGCAATCTCTAGTTCAACTTTAAGGATTCCATTTACGAGTCAAGATAAAAGAGTTAACTTAAATCGCTATTGCCCTGATGGCTTGGGTGGTTCACCCAATGCCTCAGTCAGTTGTTGTTCAGTAACCCCTAATTTCTGTGCTGCTGCTGCCAAGTCACGATTGGGGGGGCGTTGTCCTGGCTGTGGCGGAGAATTCCCAGGGGTGCCCAACGCATCTCTCAAGTCAGATTCTGAGACACCCAACTGCTGTGCTGCTGCTGCGAAATCGGGGCGTCCGCGTGGGGGGCGGCTATCTGACTCCGGAGCATTAGAAGAATCTGACTCTGCATTAGAAGAATTAGAAGTCTCCGTACTCAAAGACCCCGTTAACCCACGAAAAGACTGAATAATTTGGTTACTCCCAGGTGCCCCAGCGTGATAATGATATCCCCTGACTGAATCAGAATGCCCACGAGAGTCGTCCAAGCCTGTAGGCTCTTGCTTGTCTTTATCCAGTTGAGCATAGATGGCAAATCCATCCAATGCGTAACCAATCATCGGCGCATGGTTATCCG
>CALDHF010000161.1 GCA_937941595.1 uncultured Acaryochloris sp.
AAACCAGCAATGGTTTTCTCAAGAGAAACGTATTTACCAGGAGACCCCGTGAACACTTCAGCCACAAAGAAAGGCTGAGAGAGGAAACGCTCAATTTTGCGGGCGCGATACACCACGAGGCGATCATCTTCAGAGAGTTCATCCAAGCCTAGAATGGCGATGATGTCTTGTAATTCTTTGTAACGTTGCAAGGTAGACTGCACAGCCCGAGCCGTTGCATAGTGCTCGTCACTGACAATGCCGGGTTGCAACATAGTAGAGGCAGAATCTAAGGGGTCCACAGCGGGGTAAATCCCTTTAGAAGCCAAGCCACGAGACAACACGGTGGTGCCGTCTAGGTGAGCAAATGTCGTCGCCGGAGCAGGGTCAGTCAAGTCATCCGCAGGGACATAGACCGCCTGAATAGAAGTAATTGATCCTTCGGTAGTGGAGGTAATCCGCTCTTGCAAGTCACCCACGTCCGTACCTAGGGTAGGCTGATATCCCACCGCAGAAGGCATCCGGCCAAGTAGCGCTGACACTTCAGAACCCGCTTGCACAAATCGGAAAATATTATCGATGAACAACAACACGTCTTGCTTGTTGACATCCCGGAAATACTCAGCCATGGTCAATGCCGACAGGCCAACCCGCATTCTGGCTCCAGGTGGCTCGTTCATCTGGCCATAACACAGGGCAATTTTGGATTCGTTAAGGTTGTCTTTGTTGATAACCCCGGACTCCATCATCTCGTTGTAGAGGTCATTCCCCTCACGAGTGCGTTCACCCACACCACCAAAAACAGAAACACCCCCGTGGTTGGTGGCAATGTTGTTGATCAGTTCCATCATGATCACGGTTTTGCCGACGCCAGCACCACCGAAAAGGCCAATTTTGCCGCCTCGACGATAAGGGGTTAGCAGGTCAATCACCTTGATGCCTGTTTCAAACACGGAAGGCTTGGTTTCAAGATCCGTAAGTTTAGGTGCAGGTCGGTGAATAGGGAAGGTTTCGTCGGTACCCACATCTCCTTGGTTGTCTACGGGCTCACCCAAGACATTAAAGATACGGCCGAGAGTCGCTTTACCCACGGGCACTTGAATAGGGGCACCTGAATCTGTGACTTCCATGCCCCGGACCAGACCGTCCGTAGAACTCATAGACACAGCACGGACTTGATTGTCGCCGAGAAGCTGCTGTACTTCGCAAGTAACAGAAACTTCGTCTCCAGCTGAATTCTTGCCTGTTGCTTTCAGGGCATTGTAAATTTTGGGCAGTTTACCGTTAGGGAATTCGACGTCCAGAACGGGACCAATAATTTGAGAAATGTAACCGATATTTGACTTATTCGCGGTGGTGACCATGCTCACGCCTACTCTGTTGTGATAACTATTGGAGCTGCAATTGAGCGCAGCTAATGATATGATTTCGCCATTTCTAAACCTATCACTTAAGGTGCCTAACGTAAACTTTCTTTTCGGAATCCTAAATTCATAATGACTATCTATAGTGGGGCCTGAGGGATAGGAATCCAGTTGTCTCTACAAACGCATAATGTAGGGCAGCAAATACGAAAACTCACTAATGTTATGCCTGTTGAATCTACTGATGGCCCAGAAGACATTCCTGTGGTCTTCATCCTGACTATGTAGATAGCCTCCATGAGGAGCAAAAAAAAATCGGCCATCGCCCACAAGGTTCTCGGTTGAAAGCCGAGAACCCACACGTTCGAAAAAACTGATTCAGCGAAATTACACTGCATCCCATCCTAATTTTTCAGGTAAACCAATCTTAGAGCTTTCATTGGGGATAGAAACGGTATTAGGACTACCAGATATTTGAAACATCGAATAACTATCCGGCAAGGAGAAATCAACATTCTTGGTGACTTCTAGCTGAATGATAGGACGGTATTTTTTCAGTATTTTATGCGCGCCTTCCAGTACTTTTTGCTCGGCTCCCTCAGCATCAACTTTTAAATAATCTAGACGGTCTAATTTTTCATATTTAAAAAGGTCATCCAAGGCCATCGTAAAGGTCGAAATGCTGGAGGCCCCTGCATCACTTTTGACCAAACTAAATGAATTAGGCTTGTTGGAGTTCATCCAGAGTGAAGAGGATTCGGTAGTTTCTCCAGCACAAATATTTCTCAACCTGATATTGGTGAACCCATTGGCCCGAACATTTTTGTATAAAATCGATAAGACATCAGGAAAAGGCTCGAGGGCTAAAACCACCCCAGCTTCACCTATATATTTGGCAGCTTTGAGAGAATATACACCTACACAGGAACCGACATCCACAAAAACACCGCCCGGCTCTAAAAGCAGTTGAAGATATTGCAATTCAGGTTCAATATCATCGCCTGAAAGATAAAGACCTCGTCCACCAAATCCGGCACAATTTTTCCCGTAAACAACGATATTATCTGACAGTTTAGTTTTCAATAACCAACTTCTAGGGGTCAGTGCTATACGGATTTTTTTTAGCAATTTTGTCATAATAGCTTAATTGCAGAAGAGTAAAGTATGTATTGTAAATAGGGGAATACAGAGGAAATCTCGACATCCTAAAAATGCATGATGTTAATAGCTCAACAACAAACTAATAGTTTTGTCCTGTTGATGCAAACTACCTAGTGGAAGTGAAATCTCATAAAGATTTTCACCTCCACTAGGTAACTTCAACTTGATGATCCGAGCTTCCTCACTAATTGAGTAGTCTGATTAAAAATTATTAGGCTAATTTATCTTCAGCTACTTGTAGAATGTAGATAGGATTTTTAGGCTCAATAGTCACCTAGTATTCATAATATATTAGCTTCAAGGTGTTATCTAACATCAAATATTTTTTCTGTTTACAGGAAAATATCTTAGAAAGTTTTGGTATAGGATCTGCCCATTGACAACAACTTAAGCAAGGCAATCAATTAGCGATTATGCGATATTGACTTAAGCCTGAGAAACTTTCAGGGCTGATTGTCCAGAATTGAGAAATTCTCGCTATCCTGCTAGGTTGAGAACTGTCCCTGAGCCATACTCTGTCTTTATTTAATGGGTTGTCCTCACTGCCATTCAATCCGAGTCTCATTCCTTCAGAGTATGACTAATCTTGGATACGCTCGGTTTCGATGCAAAGTGTTTCGTCGGAGTTACAACGAGCGTATAGGTAATCCCTTCAACTTCATTGAAGTCCCCACAGGCATAGTATTCCTACTTCGAGTACGCTACGCACTCAGCTACTGAAATGTGACCGAGTACTTCTTGATTCGGGGCTTTGTTTTTACTTACGGAACAGTACGGGATGGAGAGGATTTCCGCCTCACTTTACGGGACAGATTCGGACTAAACGGAAGGGAAAAGTAGGGCAGGTCTGGCTTGTGGACGAAACTGATGTCTGAATAAAGGGGAGGTGGTGCTACCTGTATCGGGGCATTGATAATGCTGGCAATTTGGTGGATGTAGGACTAAGCAAAACCGAGATATGAAAGGCACGAAAGCCTTCTTTGCTCAAGCTTGATGAGCTGCATGATGATCCACCCAATAAGGTCGTGATAGATGGGTTAGCGTCATCTTCTCGGGCGATCTCCGAATAGTTAGGTGAGGATGTGGAGCACGAAGTAAGGGCTTGCACTGAGAATCCAGTCGAACAGAGTCGCAGACCGACTAAGCATCGGTATCATCCTACCCTTGGATTTGGTGAATTCAACGCTGCTCATCTCTGTAAAGCGGTGGATGAGGTGAGTAACTTTTTGAGATCCCGCAGTCTTGTGGCAGAATTCGTGTCTTTATCTGAAAAAAGAAAAAAGTCTATCAAAGGTGTCAGTGAATTCGAAGAAATATTCCAGGCCGCTTGACAACAGGAAAGACAAAGTTTGCGGGGCAATATGGTGATCTTGATCAACTTGGCTAACCATCCCTGACAATTTCCACCAGCAAGGTTAAAACAACAGGAGGCCAATTAAGATACAGGAAGACAAATGCCAGAATTTGCAAGGCTGCTGACCCAAACAAAACTGCTTTGGTTGTAAGCTTTGCCAAAACTGAGCAAATATCGATTTACGCATGAATCCAGCATCTCATGATTGATAACACGGTTTCACTCGCCAGTACAGTAAAGAAAAGGAATCAATAGAGTAGGTATGGCCAGAAACGGGATTGGTATCAACACAGCCCAAGATCGCTCAGAACGGATTATTGGTCAAATTCATGTTTATGACGGGGCGGGTAAAGGGAAGTCACAAGCAGCATTAGGCGTAGTCCTCCGGTCCATCGGTCTAGGGATTGCCTCAGCCTTTCCCACCCGCGTCCTATTACTGCGGTTTTTGAAAGGACCCGGACGTCCCTATGCCGAAGATGCTGCCATCGAAGCCTTACAGCGCGCCTTTCCTCACTTAATTGACCAGGTGCGTACAGGACGAGCTGAATTTTTTGGCGCGGATGACATCACTAAATTTGACCGCCAAGAAGCACAACGGGGATGGGATATTGCTAAAGGTGCGATCGCATCCGGTCTCTACTCTGTCGTTGTTCTGGATGAACTCAATCCAGTCTTAGATCTCGGCTTATTGAATATTGACGACGTCGTTCAGTCCCTGGGCAAAAAACCAGACCATTTAGAGGTGATTTCGACTGGCAGAGGTACCCCTCAACCCCTCCTAAATATTGCCAACCTCCACTCAGAAATGAAACCCCATTCCCACGAAGGCACTCGCCGAGGCATCGAAGGGATTGAGATTTATACCGGTGCTGGCAAAGGTAAATCCACCAGTGCTCTAGGAAAAGCACTACAGGCGATTGGTCGTGGTATCAGTCAAGATCAGTCCCACCGGGTTTTAATTATGCAATGGCTCAAAGGCGGTTTAGGCTACACCGAAGATGCCGCAATTTCAGCTATGCAGCAAAGCTATCCCAGCTTAGTGGATCACCAGCGTTGCGGTCGGGATGCCATTGTCTGGCGGGGACAGCAGCAAGAAATTGATTATGTAGAAGCCGAACGGGGTTGGGAAGTGGCCCGAGCTGCGATCGCATCCGGTCTCTATAAAACCATTATTCTGGACGAACTCAATCCCACCGTTGATCTAGAACTCTTACCCGAAGAGCCGATTATGCAGGCCTTTCTCCGCAAACCCCGCGATACCGAAATCATCGTCACCGGGCGTTGTCAAAATGCCCCCTCTTATTTTGAACTCGCCAGCACCCATTCTGAGATGATTTGCCACAAACACTATGCAGAGAAAGGAGTGGATCTCAAACGGGGTGTCGACTTTTAAGGAATCTATTGCAGTTTGCTCATACATACCCAGCCTCGACCTTAGACCTTTATGATAGGGGCAGATTCTGTTCACAAAGAAGCAAATCATAGGTCTGACCCTTGAACCAACGACCTCATCGTTTATTCGTCTATGAGCCTGCCTTTATCCCACAATGAACTCCGCAATGAACCTAGAAAAACACAATCAACGGATGCAATTGTTGGCGGATGTTACCTATAAAATTAGGCAATCCTTGGACCTGCATGAAATTCTGCAAACTACTGTCACAGAAGTCCGCCAACTCCTAGATGCTGATCGGGTGGTCATGTTTCAAATCCATGCTGATGGTGCGGGGACCGTTGTCCAAGAAGCCGTATTGCCAGGGTGGTCAGAATCTATTCACCAAAATATTGTGGACACCTGTTTTGGTCCTAGTTTCCTGGAGTCCTACCGTCAGGGTCGTGTATCCGTCATTAACGATATTGAGAAGGCTCCCATCACCCCTTGTCATGCAGAGTTACTCCGCAAGTTTGAAGTCAAAGCTAATCTTGTCATCCCCATCGTTAGCCAAGATAAGCTTTGGGGATTGCTAATTGCCCATCAGTGCTCTACCCCCCGAGAGTGGCAAGTCTTTGAAGTTGATCTGCTTAAACAACTGGCAGATCAAGCGGGCATTGCCTTGGCTCAAGCCAAGCTATTGTCTGATCTCAACCAAGCCCATCAACAACTCAGGTTTCACGTCGAAAATTCTCCCTTAGCCGTGATCGAATGGAACCATGCCTGCCAAATTCAGCGCTGGTCCGCTCAGGCCGAACGGATTTTTGGTTGGTCTGCAGGAGATGTTCTTGGTCGTGGGCCAGATCACTGGTTTATTCATACCGATGACCTACATCTATTTCGGGAGCAGGTTCTCAATCTCACGGGACATCCTTTTCCAAGTCACGCTAATCCCAAGGGCGATCAACTGACTCGCAACTATACCAAAAGCGGCAAGCTAATCGACTGTGAATGGTACAGCTCCGCCCTTTTCGATAAGGAGGGCAACTTAGTTTCAATTCTTTCAATGGCACAAGATGTCAGCGCTCGCCAACAGGCCGAAGTTGCCTTACAACAGCTTAACCATGAATTAGAACAGCGGGTCGAACAGCGAACCGCAGCCTTGCAAGAAAGTGAACAAAGATTTCGTTCTTTGTTTGAAGCTGCCCCAGACTGTATCTACGTTTTAGACACCCAAAGTATCATCAAGCATGTCAATCCCGTCGTTATCGAACGTGCTGGATATAGTAAATCAGAGTTGGTTGATCATCCGATCGTCAAACTGTTTACAGCTAAGTCTCAAGTCCTTTACCAACAACAGTTTACAGAACTCTTGGCCCAAGGAAACCACCGACAAGAGCTGGAATTTGTAGGTAGGAACGGCAAAATTTTGACAGTAGATTGCTCGTTCCAAGTCGTGAAAGACCCCCTTGGGCGAACCTCAATTTTGGTGGTGCAACGCGATATTAGCGATCGTAAAGCCTTAGAACGGATCAAGGACGAGTTTATTTCAGTTGTCAGTCATGAGTTGCGAACCCCCCTAACCTCCATTCACGGATCGATCAAGCTTCTGGCTACCGGCCAGTTGGGTGATTTATCAGAGGATGGCCAACAAATGCTAGACATTGCTGATCAAAATACTGATCGCCTTGTCCGTCTGGTCAGTGATGTTTTGGACTTGCAGCGCATAGAATCTGGCCAAGCCAAAATTGGCAAACAACTTTGCGATGCAGCCGATCTGATGAGTCATGCGACTGCAGCCATGGGCAGTATGGCCTATCACCATAAAGTCACCTTAAAAAGCACTCCTCTATTAACCATGCTATGGGCCAATCCAGATTATATGGTCCAGACCCTCACGAATTTACTGAGCAATGCCATCAAGTTCTCAAAGCCTGGTGGTACCGTGGAACTTTCTGCTGAACTTCGCATCGAAGAACGTCGGTTGCAAGATAGTTCTGAGCAAGAAGAACATCTCCAGAAAACCATCGTTCAGCAAACTGTTAAACATACAGAGCTATGGTTTCAAGTGCTCGACCAGGGCCAAGGTATCCCCGCAGATAAACTAGAAAGCGTTTTCGAGCGCTTCCAACAAGTGGATGCTTCTGACGCGCGTGAAAAAGGGGGCACGGGGTTAGGATTAGCCATCTGTCGCAAAATTGTGGAACAACATGGCGGCAAAATCTGGGTAGAAAGCGTTTTAGGGAAAGGAAGCTGCTTTTTTGTCGCTCTACCCATGTCATGCTGGCTAGTAGACAGAGCTGATGCCAGCTGAACGATTTAGAGATTGATGATAGTCATGGCTATGGCAGAGAAACACATTCTGATTATTGATGATGAACAAGCCATTCAAGCTGTAGCCAGCCTGAGCTTGAAAATGGAAGCAAATTGGCACGTCATAACTGCTAGTTCTGGCGCTCAAGGCATTCAATTAGCTGAACAGAACCACCCCCATGCCATCTTGCTAGATGTGATGATGCCGATCATGGATGGCATTGGTACGTTCAAAAAGTTACAGCAAAATCCTCAGACTTTTTCTATTCCAGTCATATTACTAACGGCCAAAGCCCAAGCGGCGGACCAAGAGGAATTCTATAATCTAGGGGTAGCAGGTGTAATTACCAAACCCTTTAATTCTCTCACTCTTGCCAGCCAAATCATTCAATTGTTAGGTTGGTAAGCCTGTTGATCTAACAAGAAGAGGAACTAGATTGGTACTCTAACCTCTCTTCCGCCATATCTCGGATGAGAGGCAAGCGATTGCTGATATATACACCGAGGTCTCTAGAATCATCTGTCGCTTTTTCAAGCCCCTCCCGTTGAAGATGGCGAACGAGCCAGGTGACCAAAGCATCGTTGTCAAGGGTCAATAAAATATTAGTTTGCGTTGTTTCGATCAAAGACCAAAACTTGCGGATTGCTTCGGGGGACATGAATCCAACCTTTAAGGTTTTCTTTATATTTATAAGGTTACACGAGAAATTTTGAGGTGTGGGTAATCTGACAGAAGATGACATAAAAGTTACACATTACTCATTGAATGAATATACTTTCATGTGCAAGCTTAGAGAAATATAACCGTCTATCCTTCACTTAAATCGCTATGACTTAGGCATACAAGGGCAAAGCTGGAATCAGTATTATCACAACTCTCCATTAAAGATGTAACGGAACAATAATGAGTCTTCAGTCGCATAACTGGGTACAAAGAGGCCTCACCTAGTTGTTGTATGTAGATCAATTTGTCTAATTTGTAGATTGAGTCAGTCAGGCCTAATGAGATTAAATGGAAACGCTAGTTTATAAAGCTCAAGACCAATTGAATTAGAGTGGCTCCAGCATTATTCCGCGAGATTTATCTAGCTCACCCCTCTGTCTGCCATTATTCTAAAAAATAAAACTCGCAGATCTGCTTTTCTACTTCCTTTTGGAAATTCGGGGGCAGAATATTACCTCCTTTACCAGCATCAATCACAGTTGGGATATGAAATTGATAAACTGAGCCCTGGCATGCCATTAGGTGAAACATAATCTTCGCTGGGGCCATCTTTGCCTATGGAAGCAAACACTCAACACTTGATATAGAAGAGGACTGACTCAAAACCGAAATTCATATCCTCCAATCCCTAAAACAAGAATATTCGCTATGATTCTGACAATAGAGTAAAGCAGCTGAAGGAGAAGAAGCCAGCTATACTCCTAATATATAGATAGTTATTGTTGTTTACCCTCTCAATTTTGAATTCATGGTCTACGGAACTTCCTCTGCTCGGGCTGAAATGAGTGAACTGCGGCGTCTGCGAACGCTCTTGCCTCCTGAACTACAAAGCTGGGTCACCGTAGAAGCTACAACAGCTTCCAATGCCTCCCTCATCACTTGTGAAGAACTTGGTCAAGATGAGGTAGAAATTCAAATTGATCTGTTGAAATGGGAGCAATACGCCAAAGACCAGCGCAATCTACTGTTTTGGCATCAGGTTGCCCGAATCCAAAATGACACCATTCCCCGAGATGGTTGGGAAATGGCAGCTCTTGCCATTGGCCTAGGGGGCGCAGTCGGTGAATTGTGGGTTCAAGATGGTTTGCTGTTGCTCCTAGCTTTAGCCCTTTGTGGGGTATCGGGCTGGAGACTTTACCAGCGGAATAACTCCCAGAAAAGTATTGATGATTTAACCGTTGCCGATCAGAAAGCGATCGCCCTTGCCACCCGCTTTGGCTACACCCTACCCAATGCCTATAAAAGCTTAGGAAGTGCCTTAAAAATTTTAATTGACCAATCTCCCAGTCGGCGCAATCGAAAACGTTATGAAACCCGGTTACAAGCTCTCAAAGCGAGTGCAGCAGACGCCAAATCTAGAAGCCAATCTATGCGGGCTGAGCGGAGCCGTAACCGCATGCCTGACATGAATTACCCTTCTTGATCTGGGCCAGAAGGTGCTGTAAAACATTCTTGTAACTGAATTCGATCCAAGCGGGGATTCACGGAAGCGACCTTTACATCAAGGTGATCCCCAAGGGTAACGGGATGGTCTAGTCGCATTACCAGTTCTAGTCCTAGGTCTTCTAGCAGGATCAGTGCCAGATTCTCATGTTCCCGCAGCCATCGCAGCACAATGGCAGGCCAGATTTGGTTGGCCTGTTGCCGTAAATACTCCAAACTCCAATAACGATTGGTTTGCCGTTCTAATTGGGTGGCTTCCTGAGCGGCTGTCGTCACACTAGGAATGAGAGTTGTTAAATCTGTCTTACTAAAAGGGAGTGTCTCTTGGCGGAGATGAGCCTTAATTTGGAAATGGGCGACTAAATCAGCATATCGACGAATGGGAGAGGTTACCTGACAATAACTGTCTAATCCCAAGCTGGCATGTCTAGCGGGGCTGATACTGACTTCGCTGCGAGGCATGCATCTGCGAATCGCACAGAAACGGACAAAACCAGGTGCAAGCTGCAATAACTCTTCTTCTGGGGGCAATTCTGGTTGGGGCTGATGACGGAAGGGTAAGGGCAAGTCATGATCTTGACCGTAACGAGCAGCCACTTCCCCGGTTAAAATCATCATCTCAGCCACCAGGTTGCGCGCTGGAGAATCGTATAACACCTGGATATCAACCTGCTCACCCTCCACTTTGATAGAGGATTCTGGCATTTGAATGCTGATAGCACCTTGGGATACTCTCCAGGCTTGGCGGCGCTGTGCCCATTGGGCGATCGCCAATAGTTCTGGTTCTGCTTCAACCCCCAGTTCCAACATCTCATCAACGTCAGCATAGGTGAGGCGATAGGTCGGCTGAACCTGACTACAGCGTATCTCATAGGACTCGATGGCCCCATCATCTGTGAGAATAACCCCAAAACTGAGGGCACAACACACTTGCCCTTGGACTAAACTCATGGGGCCAGTTGATAATTCTGTGGGGAACATGGGAATCATGCCCGTCGGCAAATAGACCGTCGTCCCTCGGCGTTGTGCTTCTCGATCCAGTTCATCCCCAAGGGTAATCCAGCGACTTGGATCAGCAATATGCACCCAAAGCCGCTGCTTACCATCTGGCAAGAACTCCAGACTTAGACCATCATCAATTTCTGATGTGCTTTCATCATCAATGGTATAGACTTTGAGACTGGTTAAATCATGGCGATCGGGATGCGAGTCAGGAGGGGGCATCTTCAACAATTGGTTAACAGCAGCGATAACGGGTGGCGAAAATTGAACCGGAAGTTTGCTGCGATAGAGATGTAGATTCTGGTGTAGATCCCAATGCTTCAAATCAACTAGCAATTGGAAGGCGGCTTCTGCAGAGGTAGATCGGTTGAGAGTGGAGAGAAGTTCAGTGGCGGTTGCTTTTGTAGCAGAGTCATCACCTAGGGCAGCAAATTTCTCGAGGGCTTGGATATAGGTGCGATCGCCTCCTTCCCACTCCACTGCCTCACCCGCTAAAGCTTGCTCTAGCTTCTGGTAAAATTCTTGCTGTTCTTGCTGGCGCTTAGCCTGCTGCACTAACTGGTGCTGAAGCTCAGCTACTTGGTTAGCCGATCGGGGTTCGTAATGGTCCCCTTTTTGCTTGAAATAAATCCGGTCATCCACTAGCAAGCAGTGGGCTGCATAGCACCGAGGCGGGCTTTGATCAGAGTACAACAGTTGAGCCAGATCAGTCGGCGTAGCGGTCGCTCCTTCCTCTAGCAGAATTTCCCAGGCAATTTCTAGACTAGCCGGATCCAAGCAGGATTCTGCTTCTGCTCGGAATCCTGCAATTTCTTTTTGAGTATAGGTTTGTCCTGTGATGACAAACGTAAATTGTCGAGGATGCAGGGTCTGGGATTGTCCGTTTTCATCAACAACAATCCAATTTTTTTTGCCTTCTGCCCGATCAACGACGCCTAATTGAAATGGTCGCTGACCCTGAGCAGGTTCTCCCCGCAATTTATATTCAACTAACGTTCCTTTCTCCACTCAATTTGCTCATCCAATGTCAGCAGTTACGGCATCGAAAAACCAAGCCATTATAGGCTTAGCGCTTGGCGTTGATAGGGGAGAGACTGGCGGTTGTAGCTCAGCCTTCGCGGTTAATAAATGGAAGCAGAGCTACCACACGGGCCTGTTTGATGGCCCGGGTTAAGTCTCGTTGTTGACGAGCAGTAAGACCTGTAATCCGGCGGGGCAAGATTTTTCCGCGTTCTGTAATAAAACGACGGAGAAGATCAACATCCTTGTAATCAATTGGATCACCAGGCTTGATGGGAGAAACACGACGTCGATAGTAAGGCATAAGTGTTTAATGAACTAACTTTGTAAATTTGGGCAGAAGGATAACTGTAAAAGCTGTCCTTATTTGATTTCTTTGTGGTTGGTGTGTTTATTGCAATGGGTACAGAACTTTTTGAGCTCTAACCGAGACGTTGTATTTCGTCGGTTTTTAGTGGTTGTGTACCGGGACACCCCTGGGGATCGTTTGCTGGAATTTGTCCGACACTCGGTACATTCCAACGTGACGATGATCCGAACACCTTTTGCCATGTGCTTTTACCGCGTCAAAATTCTAATTGGACACAAACGGTAATTATCTCATAATGAGTCTCATATCTGCCACATTTTTTGAATTAGTGGACTCGGACCCATGATTCAAGGGCAAAAGCCACCTCGATTAAGAGCCATTACGAGTCAGCCGCTGATAAATCGTGACTAAATCTTGAGGT
>CALDHF010000162.1 GCA_937941595.1 uncultured Acaryochloris sp.
GGACTATATTCTCTACCTTTGGGGGAGAGCCTTGCAGCAACAAAAACAGTTGCCCGATGATTTGATTGTGGCGACGGTGATGTCTAACTTGGGTTTTGAACTCGCTTGGCAACAGCAGGGTGGAACCTTAGTTCGTGCGGCGGTGGGTGACCAGCATGTGCATGCAGAGATGCTCAATCATGGCGCCATGCTTGGGGGTGAACAGTCTGGCCATATTCTTTGTCCCCATTACGGTGTCAGTGGAGATGGCTTATTAACCG
The DNA here is from genome assembly GCA_937941595.1 of uncultured Acaryochloris sp. Classification (GTDB taxonomy): domain Bacteria; phylum Cyanobacteriota; class Cyanobacteriia; order Thermosynechococcales; family Thermosynechococcaceae; genus Acaryochloris. Next base: position 261 of record CALDHF010000162.1, read on the forward strand.
CTCTACATCTAGCTGCCATTATTTGTCAAAGCCAGACCAAACTATCGGCTTTGATGGATGATAGCTTTCAAACCTATCCGCAGATTTTGGAGAATATTCGTGTAGAAGATCGCGATCGCAGATGCAATTGGCAAAACTGTGAGCCGCTCCAAAGCTTAATTGACCAAGCGGTTGATGACATGGGCGATCAGGGCCGTGTTCTGGTCAGAGCCTCCGGTACTGAACCCTTAATTAGAGTGATGGTGGAAGCCTGCAATGCGGAGATGATGACCACCTGGACGAACCGTTTGGTTGCCGCTGTCGAAGAGCATTTAGGTTGATCCTCTTTCCAGGCTGAAGTCACAGGGGTTCAAGTTCCCGTGTGCTTCACTGCGTTTACAGAATGACCAACTCGCCGTTCACTTCTAAGCGTTTATAGTCGCTCAAGCTAATGTAGCGTTGAGCTAAGGTTTCGGCATGGCTGGGGTCGAGCCAACCCAGTTCTCGCAGTAAATAAATGGCGACGGCATACTTGGCGCGTTTGGCACCGTCTTTGACTTTGATGGCCAGTCCCATACCTTCGCCAATGCGGCCGATACATTGGACCCCTTCTGCCCCAGATTTGCTGACTAGCTCACCAGCTGATAGGGTCATTAAGTCTGTATCAAATTGGCCTTGTCCAGCCACTAAGGTGGGATGGTGGACCATGGCCCGGGTCACCCGTTCCATATTGAGATTATCTCCAGCACTGATCTGGGCATAGAGGGTGGCAATTTGTTCGAGTTGTAGGAAGTAAGTGGGAACACCACAGTCATCATGGGCGGCCATAAATTCTGCGGCGGGCATTTTTAACAACTCAGCCATGTGATTCAAAATCAGTTGCTGAACTGGGTGCCGAGATTCCATATAGGTCTGTAAGGGCCAGCGACATTGTTGGCAGATGGCTAACATGCCAGCATGTTTCCCCGAGCAATTATGTTGCAGTGGACTGTCTAGGTCTTGGGGGATGGGGCATTGCAAGGCTGTAGGGTCGATGTCGCAATGCCAGAGGATATTAAAAACTTGCCGAACTTGCTCTAGGGTATGTTGATGAGATCCACACATCACCGCTAGATCGCGATCATTGAGATTGAACTGCTCCATGGCCCCACTGGCGGTGACGGCCAAGGCTTGAACAGGCTTTAATGCAGACCGAATAAAGCAGTCGGTTTCTGGATTCCCCGCAATGGAGAGGATCCGGCCTCTGGTATCACAGACAACGGCTTCGGCTTGGTGCCTGGATTCGATGATGCCTTCCCGCAGTAGATGGATGTCAAGGGCAGGGCTATGATTGCGTTTTCCCATGGTCATGGGTAAGACTCTAGCATTTGATGTCTATTGGGTAAATAAGTTGTTAAATTCGGTATCGACCCGCCAAATTAGGAGGAGGCGATCAGTATCCATAGGCCGGATTCCATGGCTAAAGCGAGGGCTAAAAGTCCCAGGCTGCGGCGAAGGCGTTGGAGGATAGGTTGAACTTCATAGGTGCCAATCAACTGTTCTCGCGCGAGATCTTCTGCTGGCTTTGTCCAATATTGGCCGTCATACCAGCCAGTTTCTTCATAGAAGATTTTTTCGCGGAGGAGGCGATCGCAAACATAAGACCAGCCCAAATAGAGTCTCAACACCAGTAACAGCAGCCCGCCTGTCATGGTTACGGCCATGGTTAACATGAATGGACTCAGCGCTTCCGGCAGAGAAAAACTAGAGGCCGCAAAAGGGGCAGCAATCAGCCCCACGATGCTACCTAAGCGCAAGCCTTGTTTGAGATAAGCTTCATCCTTGAAGGTAGCCCACTTAAAAAAGCATGAGTCTAGGAGGCTTTGATATTCATTGAGAGGTTGTTGCTCAATAGGGACGGGGCAATTGGAAACGGGAGTGTTCATCATTCACTCAACTCTACAAGGGGAAGTGTGAACCTGAGACCGCTAAAATCTATATCTCGTCAGGATCTAATCCTTCAAGTCACCTCTTCATCCTAGAACAACTTGCTAGGGAAACTGCGCTGCATTTGAGATGTCTTAAGCAGAGGATAGTGATCCCCACTTGCCCACCAACCCTAATTTTAGGTACGAAGTCCTCAATAATAGGTGCGAAGTTGTCCCCGAATTCCCCATTTTTTTGCCATTGACTCCTGGTTATGGCTGTGGTTTGAGCAGAGCTAAGCTGCTATAGAGGTGAAAGGCTTGATCCCAGGGGCTATCTTCTCGGCGCAATAGGTTGATATAGGATTCGAACTCTCCTAACAGCACAATTTGTTCCACCGCAGTTTCGGCAAAGGTGGTAAATTCCGAGTAGATGGGAGCATGAGGGATATTTTGAGTTAATAAAGTCGTTAAACCTCGCCAATTGGCCCAAGAGGTCTCTCGATCAACCTCTGTCAGCGGAATTCCCTGATTAAATTGATAGGCGGCATCGTAGAATCGCAAGATACAGCCTTGGTCAGGCAAGTGCAGATCGCAAAACTGAGCATGATCTTGCGTTTTTTCTTTGCGCTGAAGTTTCCCTCGTGGATCTCGATCGACGACTTCTTCAAAAATAGGAACTAACCCTTCTACTCGCTGTTGAACGGCAGACCAGGAGAATGAAAAGAGACGGGTTTGTTGGGAATGGTGGTCAGAAATAACGACTTGGGGCGTAGGCGATAGGGTTTCGAAATAGCAAACTTGGTGCACTTGCAGAGCTTGCACTTGGGCCAGAGAAATCCAGAAACTAGGGATGCCCACGGCCTGTAATTCTTGACCATACACTGCCAACTCGCCCATGGGCCCAATGCGATAGACGCGCCAGCCCCGGCTAGGAATTAAGAGTCGGGCGGTATAGGGATCGACTTGCATAACTTTGGCAAACTTGACGGCTGCATCCCCTTTTTGGTCTGGAGAGAGAGCCTCTAGGATTAAAGCGCCAATTTGATCGTGACCTGGTTGAGATTTGGCACGTTCAAATTTGTCTTGGCGGATAGCTTGTTCGTAGTCTTGGCGTCGCTTGAGGCCCTGACGGGCGGCTTGAGAAATTTTTGGGCCGTGGTCTTGCTGGAGTAGGGACCGAAAGATATATTCAGCTTCGTCCCATTCTGATCGGGCTTCTTGGAGTTGGCCTAAGTAGAGTTTGCCCCAAGGGTCGTTGGCGGGTAAAGCCTGAATGAGTTGGAAAGCTGTTTCATAATCTTGCCGCTCCAGTGCTATCGCGATGTCTTGGTTCACACCCGTCCCCCTTGTTGTGATGTTTGTAGTTCTGTTTGTGCGATCGCAACCGATACTGCCATACAAGTTGCGGTCACCGCTCTTAAGGTGCGATGACCTAAAGATACGGATTGATATCCTGTCGCCACTGCCTGTTGTTGCTCAGCCTCCGTCCAACCGCCTTCTGGACCTACCATAATGGCGAGGCCAACGGTTTCTCTATTGCTGGTTAGACAGTTCAGTAAGCTGGGAGCCGAGGGATCAACGGTGCAAATATACTTGTGCCACTGGTGACTATTGTGAAAGTCAGCCGTTGCCATGACCTCTGCAAAGGCGATGGGGGCAAGAATTTGAGGAATGACTTGACGGCGGGATTGCTCGGCTGCCTCTGTGGCAATTCGTTGCCAGCGTTGAATTTTATGAGGACTAGGCTTGAGCAGGGTCCGCTGACTCATGAGCGGAACGATATGGCTGACCCCCAGTTCAGTGCTCATGCGCACCACCTGGTCAAAATGATTGCCTTTGGGGGGGGCTGCCAGCACCATGAGGGGTTTGGCTAATTCCGTTTTCTCTACTAACGGTTTAAGTACGCTGGTTTGTCCACGC
>CALDHF010000163.1 GCA_937941595.1 uncultured Acaryochloris sp.
GGCATCAGAACGAACTTGTTGGTGTGATTGGCCATAACAGTATTGACTGGTCACAACGCATCAGTTATCCAGGGTATTGGTTGAGTCAATGGGCTGAAGGTCAAGGGATGATGACCAGATCGTGCAAAGCACTTATTGACCACGCTTTTGATGAGTTGAAGCTAAATCGAGTGGATATCCGGTGTGCTGTTGGCAATGACAAAAGCTGCGCCATCCCAAAACGGCTTGGTTTTACGCATGAAGGCATACTGAGACAAGCAGAGTGGCTATATGACCAGTTTATTGATCATCATATTTTCGGCATGTTAGCGAAGGACTGGGCGCAGCATCACTAGGCGGTCGTGATTCAGCCAAGTGTGGGATAGACCGCTAAATCATTCCAAGCTTGTTTTGATGCGATGCTAGTGTCCTGTGTACTGCCGAATAGTGCCGTTGGTGCGTTGCAACCGTTGGGTATTGGCCTTGCCGATGTGTGAATAACCTCAAGTAGAACAACCCTTTCATCAGTCCCCCAGCCGTTGGCATACCGGATGTTTGGATAGGTCTTACCTTGAGTACCAAGCCTTAGCTCTGCAATGATCGGTCAAAAGATATGCAATAATTTGTTACATTCAAGATCTGGACTGTTTTAGACGCAGTTCAATCCTTTTGCCTTTTGTGAGAGAAGAAAAAGCATGCGTGTTGCGATTGTCGGTGCGGGTTTGGCAGGGATGGCCACTGCTGTGGACTTAGTCGATGCAGGTCATGAAGTCGAACTCTATGAAGCTCGTCCCTTTGTCGGCGGCAAGGTCAGTAGCTGGGTCGATGACCAAGGCAACCATATTGAAATGGGCCTGCATGTCTTCTTCGGTAATTACCGTCGCTTGTTTGCGCTGATGGCAAAGGTGGGGGCTTTAGATCACTTCCTGCTGAAAGAGCATGTTCATAACTTTGTCAATAAAGGTGGGCGTTTAGGGGCCTTAGATTTTCGCTTTTTGATTGGCGCTCCCTTTAATGGTTTGAAAGCCTTTTTTACGACGTCACAGCTGTCCTTACGGGACAAGATTCAGAATGCGATCGCACTCGGTACCAGCCCCATCGTCCGGGGACTAGTGGACTACGAAGGGGCTATGCGCAACATCCGCGCCCTGGATAACATCAGTTTTGCGGATTGGTTTCGTCGCCATGGGGGCAGCAATGGCAGCATCAAACGGATGTGGAACCCCATTGCCTATGCTCTGGGATTTATCGATTGCGAGAATATCTCTGCCCGCTGCATGCTCACCATCTTCCAGATGTTTGCTGTTCGTCGGGAAAACTCCATGCTGCGAATGCTAGCAGGCTCGCCCCAAGAGTATCTGCACCAGCCCATCATCAATTACTTAGAAGAGCGGGGCGTCAAATTTCACCTGCGTCGGCGCACCTTAGAAGTGTTGTACGATGCGAAGGACGATGAGACCCATATTACGGGCCTCCGAGTCGCCAAAGAAGAAGGGGATGAAATTATTACCGCTGATGCCTATGTCTGTGCCTGTGATGTGCCGGGGATTAAACGCCTGATTCCAGACGACTGGCGACATTGGTCTGAATTCGACAATATCTACAAGCTGGATGCAGTTCCCGTGGCTACGGTACAGCTGCGCTTCGATGGCTGGGTAACAGAAATGAACGACCCCCAGGCTCGCAAACAGGTGGAAAAAGCAACGGGATTGGATAACCTGCTTTACACTGCCGATGCCGACTTTTCTTGTTTTGCTGACTTAGCTCTCACGAGTCCCAAGGACTACTACAAAGAAGGGGAAGGCTCCCTAATGCAGTTGGTTCTCACTCCCGGTGATCCATTTATCAAAAAGAGCAACGAAGACATTGCCAACCATGTGTTGAAGCAAGTCCAGGATCTGTTCCCTTCATCTCGTGACTTGAATATGACTTGGTACAGTGTGGTCAAACTGGCTCAGTCTCTGTATCGAGAAGCGCCAGGGATGGAGCCTTACCGTCCTCACCAAAAGACACCGATTCCTAACTTTTTTCTGGCGGGCAGCTACACCAATCAAGACTATATCGATAGTATGGAAGGGGCAACGATCTCCGGCCATCAAGCCGCCGCAGCCATCTTAGAAAACGCAACTACGATCCAGCAACTGAGTGAGAAATATCCATGTCAGATTGGCTAGAACATAGTGAACAAGTTGAGGTTCCCGTTTCCGTCCAAACGGCATGGGATCTCTGGTCTAACCTTGAGCTTATGCCTCAATGGATGAACTGGATTGATTCGGTGGAAGTCTTGGCAGACAAACCGGATTTATCTCGATGGACCCTCTCTGGGGGTGGACTCTCCTTCAACTGGCTATCCCGCATTCTTAAAGAAACCCCCTGCCAGATCATCCAATGGGAATCTGTTGATGGATTGCCCAACCGAGGAGCGATTCGCTTCTATGATCGCAAGCACGACACCAGTGTAGTGAAGCTAACCGTTGCCTACAAAATTCCGGGTGCAGTGGGATCTTTGATGGACAACCTATTCTTAGGAAAACTGGTGGAATCCAATTTAAGAGAGGATCTCAACCGTTTTCGCGATTACGCCATTCAGCATCAACAGTAATCCTCTAAGAGATAGTGAGCTTTTATCCAGTCCGTCGTTACCCATAATGCATGATCCACAATGCACCAGAATATGGGGCTGGACTGATTCTTAAACATCAACTGCCACGAACCGTCATCTAGAAATTCGGCCATTGAACATCCATTGTCGGGACTCACTCGTATTACTGATATATGGCAATACATGTCGCCCTAATGGAGAAAAATCGATAAAAATGAAGAATGTCTTGATGCTAGCCATTGGTATTGCTGTCCTGCCAGCAGCGGCTATCGTCGTCAACCAGAACTGTCCCTGTCGCTCACGCTTTGCATAGATATTCTTCTGCATATATGGCCTGTCATAGTGCAGATGGCAGGGGACACACAAGGCCAAAAGATTGTCAGGCTCGTTATTGCTAGGGTCTTGATTGAGATGAGCACTCGTCAAGCAAAATCGCTGGGGATGGGCTAAGATTTCCCGCTCCAATGGGGAACCTGGATCTGCAACCCTTTGGCTGAACTGGCTTAAATCTTCTTGGGGCTGACGGCACATTTTGCCACAGTGTTGGCAGGTCCATTTGGCTTGGGTTTTAATGTTCAGGCTAATCTTGTCCCAGTCTTGGGGATAGCGATCTCGCTCGATTGGCATCATCAACTCCTTACGAGGCTAGTTCTTTTGGTTTCAAGACTTGGGGCCTGTCTCTTGTTCAGCCTCCAAAAACTTAGCTTTCGCTTCGCCAAAGTAGTATTGAAGATCTCCGAATTGATCCACATCGACAACCCCGGCAAAGTCTGTAACCTGCCTACCCAAAAAACGTTTGGCTGTCTTGACACTTACTCTTGCTTCTAAGCAAAAATCCAGCAGGCTGACATGTCCTGCAACTGAGTCGCGGGTGTAATAAGTCCGCTTTACCTCAGCCTTGAATGCAGCTTGCATTCGATCCCGTTTCGAGCTGTTCAGGCCGTTCATAAGCCAAGCAGAGACGAGGAGGAGGGGAGATATCGAAAAAAGGAATTCCCTGACCTCTGAGATCGCAACAGGATTAGACATTGGACCCGCCACTGAAAAGATCGATTTTGTCCTCGATGGTGTTGAGCTTCCGCAAGATTGTCGGACGGTCTTCATCCAGGGAGCTGAGCATATTGACCAGCCCCGCTTGGGTCTCGGTCAGCTTCTCCAAAAGCTGTTCATAGAAACGGCAGCTCTCTTGATGACTGACTACCATTTGGGCAACGTCCCGATCTAGAGCCTTAATCGCTTGTTTGTTTTCAAGAATGCCTTGCCTAAGAACCTCATTGGCTTCTTGGTTTTCCAGAGCGATCGCTTTATGGGTTGCAACTAACTCAGCAACATCTCGGCTCAACGCCTTGCTTGCTTGTTGGTTTTCCAGAGAGATCTGTTGACTGGCTTCTATTACTCGTTCAATACGGTCTAGTCGTTCAGACATGAATCGGTCCTCCAAAGATGAAGCACTGATTAAAATCCGCTAAATTAAACATGTGGCTGATTCTCCAGAGTTACGCTACAGCCTGCGGGAGGGCAATCCACGGCAGGCACCTAGCTTCATTCTATTTCAAATTTGCTGCACAATACCCAGCTTGTTCTTCAGCCAATTCAGGGTAAACATACTCCTCATTTCTGCATAGGGAAACCATAATAGAGCCATAGAAACGGTCGAACAACCTGCAACTCCAACGGCTGCGGCACCGGAAGATGAGAATACTGCGGTGCAAAACTCGATGAAAGAGTATGTCCAGGCCCTGATCGCTGACGATGACTTGATGCCAGTTCTGCACGAAGGGAAAATTTTGAAGCTAAAGCTTGCGAAGAGCGAGAAATATCCTGATGGGTTCCATGCTGGTGTTAGCAATCAAGGTGATTTGTTTACGAGCTGTGCTGACCTTGTTGATCCAAAGACAGGCGATGAATATGATATTGACTTCCTAGTTAGTAAAGTGGATGGCGACTATAAAGTTGTGCAGCCTTTTGTTCATAGTGTCAATGGCGAGAAAAACCCCTACGATCTCGCTCACTAAAGTCCCTAAAATAGCAGACTTTCTAAGTCCTACCTATTACTCTAAGTCCTACCTATAAAGAGATGGGCTTAGAGAGTTATGGCAGCCATTTGGATAGTCCAGGCCTGACCCCAAAGAGTCTCCCTGTCTGTGCCTGCCATAATCCAGGGCCATCCGAAATTACGATAGATTAGCGTAAATTTTCTAGGGCTGCTAGCAATCCAGCGATAATGGCTAGTAAGACTAGACCCCAAATGACAAAGCCAGGGAAGAAGGTAATGACTTCTAAGCCTCGCAATACGTAAACTGCGATCGCACCCGCCAGAAAGAAGAAAAACCACTTTGCGGCCCACGATTGTGCAAACTGTCCCACAAGTCTTCCTCCTTCACTAGGTCTATATTAACCAAAACTCATTGACAGCAAAGCACAGGGCAGCACTGGCAATGGGAACCGTCAGATTATCTATTCCCCATTTGGAAAACGCTTCTAAAGTAGAGACGATGATCGCAATCGCCACCGCACTTACCCAGGTGGCGGTACTGTTACCTTGCGTGATCCATAAAATGCCATAGATGATCAAGCAGCTTACCCCCACCATGCTCAGTGAACCTTCCCAACTTTTTTTCATCCCCCAGGCATGGTAGGGATGCCGACCAAATCGCTGACCAATCAGGGCCGCTAAGCCATCCCCCCACGTCATCGTCAAAATGCCAATGGCTGCATATTGAGGCAAGCCCAAAGGCCAAAACCAGGCAATCAAAATGCCAATACTCAGAGCATAAAAAAAGGTGCCTAAGCTTTTGCGGCCCACACCACTCACGCTCGCCAGAATCGGATAACGATAGGACAACAACGTGACCAGACTAAAAATGACCGATGCGGCAATGCCCACCCAAGTCGGGATATCCAGCCACCAAGCCAACAAAATCACATTTCCGGTGCCAATATGCACCACTTTGCGGGTGATCTCTGGATCCGTTGTGATCCACCGCTTTAAGAGTTCAGCACTCCCAATCACAACCCCTAACCATACGCCTACTAGTAGAAGTTGGATAGTCATGGAACTAGGCGGGCTGGGTACAGCAAATACAGTCAATCAAGCAACCCACATATACTTCAGCAGATGACTTTCACTGTAGTGGATTCTGCCTGCTCTGAAAAGCTGGCTATTTAGATAAATATTGAGTTAATTACCAACGAATTGACCAGCACAGACGGATATCTTTTGGTAGGTTAAAGATGCTGTTGCCGGAGATGTTATGAGGAGCCGTCAACTATGGATAGTACCCGCCCTGGTGGTATTGATGGGAGGTTGTAGTACTCCAGAACCTCCGTTTGACGACGTTTATACCCGGATTACTCCCTCAAAACTCCAAGCTGGCCAACCGATTCCTTTGCCGAAAAGGGCATCCATCCTCAAGGTCACGGGACGATTAGGAACCACCAATCAAGACAACCACATCATTATGGATCGGCCCACCCTTGAAGCTGTAGGGTTAGTCGAATATTCTGTTCGAGATTTGTTTGAACAGCAAGACCGTATGTTTCGAGGGGTATTGATGCGAGACTTGCTCAAGACTTGGCAGGTTGATCCTCAAGCACAAACATTGCATATCAAAGCCCTCAATGATTACAACATCCAGATTCCCATTTCTTGGGTCCGGCAATATCCCATCCTGTTTGCTTTACAGCAAAATGGAGAAACTATGACCCCTGACTACCGAGGGCCAGCCATGCTCGTATTTCCCTACCAAAAATTTCCATCTGCACCAGAGTTTACAGAACAAGCCTACTGGATCTGGCAAATCGAAGAAATTAATGTGCAGTAATGAAAGTGCATAGCAGCTCCGTCGCAAAGCAGACAAAACGGCAGCATTGGGTAGCAAGATGGCAACTCATCTTATTTCCTAGCATTACCCTGATTTTATTGACCGGAATCCTAATCGGTGGCCAATTTTTACGAAAACAACTTCAAATCCAAGACAAGTCCTTAGAAGTTAATTTAGTCCGAGGCGTTCATGATTTTAATCAACTCCAACGCGAAGTGAATCGTCTCCGACTGCTGATCGTTGCCAATGGTCGTTCAGCCAATGCCCAAGACTTACCACTCCACCTGAACCTTGCCCAGAGTCGGTTTACAATCATCCACAGACAGCATTTATCCCACAACATAGATCCTCAAGTGGCTACCCTGAAGGCAGATTTCAATCAGGCTTGGTTGTCCTTAGAGCCCAAGATCCAACGCTGGCAATTGGAGCCTGCCAATACCCAACTCCGAACTCAAATCATGGATGAGCTTGGGCAACTAGAACTAGATATTAACCAAGTGTCCTTGCTCAACCAACGTCAACAATGGCAGCTCTATCAAAGTCAAGTTCGACGTCGTTCCCATTCATCACAGCTACTGAGCAGTATTGAGATTTTATTTTGTGGATTTACCTTACTTATGGGTTACTCACTGGTGCAATTTATTCGCACCCGCCAGCATTTATTAGAAGAAGTTGAACAGTTGGCTACCGTTGATGACGTCACTCAAATTGCTAATCGACGCCAGTTCAATACCGTGTTTGCACAAGAGTGGCAAAGAATGGTCCGTGAGCAATCTTGCTTGTCTTTGCTGATGTGTGATGTCGATTGTTTCAAAGCTTATAACGATCATTATGGCCATCAAGCAGGGGATGAGTGCTTATTGCAAATTGCCCAAACGATTGATCGCTGTATGCGCAGACCCAGCGATTTTGCAGCTCGATATGGGGGCGAAGAATTTGTGATTATTCTGCCCCATACTCATCTCTCTGGGGCCCAGACCCAGGCTAATTTCATCCAAGCACAAATTCAGAAGCTGGCTTTGGCCCATGCCCAATCATCGATTAGTGACTATGTCACCATCAGTATCGGCATCGCCTGCGGTATTCCACGAGCCGCGTTGAGTGCGAACCAGATCATCAAGTATGCGGATGAAGCCCTTTATCAAGCCAAAGCTCAGGGACGCAATCGCGTGTGCCACTATAAGTTCTAAAGGCTGTCGCTAAAGAAATCTCTATCGCCCTGATCAACCGTCCTCGTTGAGGTCACGAACATCAGCAACTTGACCTTTTACTGCTGCCGCGACCACCATAGCTGGACTCATCAGCAATGTCCGTCCAGACGAGGATCCTTGCCGCCCCTTAAAATTGCGATTGGAAGAGGATGCACTTAACTGTCGTCCTTGGAGTTTATCGGGATTCATCGCTAAACACATAGAACAACCCGGTTCTCGCCATTCAAACCCCGCTTGCTCAAAAATATGATGCAATCCTTCCGCTTCTGCTTCTTGTTTGACTTGTTCTGACCCTGGGACCACAAAGGCTTTGACACCTGCTGCCACGTGATGTCCTTGGGCAAACCGGGCAGCTTCTCGGAGATCGCTCAGGCGTCCATTCGTACAGCTACCGATGAAGCAGACATCTACTTTTGTGCCTTGAATCGGAACTCCGGGTTGTAAGTCCATATACCGATAGGCTTCTTCAGCGAGGGGTTGATCGGCAGCGGTAAATTGATCCAGGGTGGGGATGGCCTCATCGATGCCAATGCCTTGGCCTGGGGTAATGCCCCAAGTGACTGTGGGAGGGATCTCTGCCGCGTCAAACACAACGACATCGTCATAAACGGCATTCGCATCGCTGCAAATACTTTGCCACCAGGCCACTGCACTCTCCCAGTCTGCGCTGGGTGCATAGGCTCGGCCTTTCAGGTAATCAAAGGTGACCCGATCTGGGTTGATATAACCACAGCGGGCCCCTCCTTCAATAGACATATTACAAACGGTCATCCGTTCTTCCATGTTCATGTGTGCAAAGGTCGTTCCGGCAAATTCATAGGCGTAGCCAACACCACCTTTGACCCCTAAAGTGCGGATGATATGGAGGATGACATCTTTTGCGAAAACGCCGGGGGGTAACGTGCCGTTTACTTCTACCTTGCGAACTTTAAGTTTGGCTAGAGATAAGGTTTGGGAGGCTAGGACATCTCGGACCTGACTCGTGCCAATACCAA
>CALDHF010000164.1 GCA_937941595.1 uncultured Acaryochloris sp.
CCATCGACACTGGATGTTCAGGTTTTGGGTAGTGAAATAACTTGTGGTGCAGGGGGAGATCCTCTTCAGACTTTAGCCGGTTATAGCCTCACCCTAAGGCAACAACTCGTTAGCCAGGCTTCTCTGTCTACCGTTGCACCATTAGGATCCCAGACTAATATCTCAGTTGCCCCTGGAACTCAACTATCGGTTGATGGTAGCTCAACACCATCAACATTAGACGAGGATGGGAATACTAATGGGACATGTTCTGGTAGAACAGGAAATATTTCTGCATCATCAGATAGTAATTCTGAGCGTGTTTTAACCCTACAGAATGGAGATTCACTTCCTAACATCACGCCCTTTGGCGGTCAGTTACCGATTGCCACCATTACCCAAGGGTATATCGATGCCAATGGAAAGGTCACCATTGCAGACAATCAAGTTATTTTCCTTTTTGAGCTGGGACGTCGTAGTCCAGGTGATCCTTCTTATGATTATCAAGATCTAGTTATTCTCGCGACTATCACACCAGACGTCTAATCAACTGGCATCGCAGCCTCATCCACTGCAGTCACTTCACAAGCGATTCAGTGATTCGGCCAAGAGCGTTCGAACCGCCCATTAAACAACAAAACTTGTCTCAGCGCCTTGGGCTGCTTGCCAACTTCGGGCATCATAGTAGAGGTCTTCTAGGGAAATACTGTAGAGGGATTCCTTGAGCTTTTGGTGCAGGCGTTTCCAGAGGGTTAGAGTTACCCAATCTTCCGCTTGCTGAGTCGAGGCCGATTGCGCCGCCAGGGGTTCAATGGTTTCCCCCACCGCCTCCAAAATCTGTCCCAGAGAAATATGTATAGGGGCATGGGCCAACTGATATCCCCCCTTCGAGCCCCGAACGGATCGGACCAGCCCTGCTTGTCTTAGCTCAATTAACAGTTTTTCCAAGTAGGGGGCTGGGAGAGATTGCCGATGTGCTATCGTACTGACCGATGCTGGCCCAAAATTGGGTTGCAAGCTCAGGTCCAGTAACGCCTTCACACTATAGTGACCTCTAGTGGTTAACTTCACCCTAATCTTCTTCCCCGATAGAGACTTGTAGGAATTTTGCCAAAAATTCGCTTGGAATAACGTCTCAGCCTAAACTATTAAGTTGATGGTCAATCCTGTAGCTTGTTCATCTTAACGCCCAGACCTTTCAGAATTACTACATGTCCTTTTCAGACTCCCTTCGTCGTACCAAAATCGTGGCCACAGTTGGGCCAGCCATAGCCACTCCAGATATGCTTCGGGCAGTAATCGAGGCAGGAGCAACTACTCTCCGGCTAAACTTTTCCCATGGCACCCACGAAAACCATTTGCAATCCATTCGGTTGATTCGGCAGCTCTCTTACGAGATGAACCAACCCGTTGCTATTCTCCAAGATTTACAAGGGCCGAAAATTCGCTTGGGCAAGTTTGCGGATGGACCGATTACCCTTAAAAAAGGAGATCCTTTTGCCCTGACAAGCCAAAAAATTCCAGGGACAAAAACCAGCAGCATGATCACCTACTCCAAGCTGGCGGAAGAAGTCTCCGTAGGGGCCACGATTCTGCTGGATGATGGTCGAGTCGAGATGACCGTTGAAGCGGTTGATGCTGGGTCGAAAACCTTGCATTGTCGCGTTGTTGTGGGGGGCAAGCTCTCAGATTCAAAAGGGGTCAATTTCCCTGGGGTCTATTTGTCCGTCAAAGCGCTGACGGATAAAGATCGAGAAGATCTAATGTTTGGCTTGACCCATGGGGTGGATTGGATCGCCTTGAGTTTTGTACGCAACCCGGAAGATGTTATTGAGATCAAGGAACTGATCGCTAATGCGGGTAAGTCGATTCCGGTGATCGCCAAAATTGAGAAGCATGAAGCTATCACCCAGATGGAAGAAATATTGAGCCTCTGTGATGGCGTTATGATTGCCCGGGGAGATCTGGGGGTGGAACTTCCTGCTGAAGATGTCCCGATTCTGCAAAAACGATTAATTATTACGGCTAACCGCTTGGGAATTCCCGTGATCACTGCCACCCAAATGCTGGACAGCATGGTGAACTCACCTCGCCCCACCCGCGCTGAGGTGTCAGATGTAGCAAATGCGATTTTGGATGGCACTGATGCGGTGATGCTCTCGAATGAAGCTGCTGTGGGTAACTATCCCGTAGAAGCGGTGGCTACCATGGCTAGAATTGCCGATCGTATCGATAGAGAAAGAAGCAGACAAGATTACCCTCCCCTTAATGAAGCAGAAACAGCGATTCCGAATGCCATTAGTCAAGCTGTGGGGCATATTGCTACCCAACTCAAAGCCAAAGCTATTTTGACCTTTACTAAAACCGGATCAACGGGGCGGAATGTTTCTAAATATCGACCCAATATTCCTATCCTGGCCGTTACTCCTCATGTCGAAGTTGCGCGTCAGTTGCAGATGGTATGGGGTGTTCAGCCTTTGCTGGTGCTGAATTTGCCGTCTATTGACGAGACCTTGCAAGCGTCCCTGAATATGGCCCAAGAAAAAGGGCTGGTGGAAGAGGGCGATTTGGTGGTGGTGACCGCAGGCACCTTGCAAGGTGTGGCGGGATCAACTGATTTTATTAAGGTCGAAATTGTCACGGCTGTTATGGGGCAAGGCACGGGGATTGGCCAAGGTTCTGTGAGTGGTCTCGCTCGCGTTGCCACCACTCCGAATAGCATTAAAGGGTTTAATCATGGTGATATTTTAGTGGCGACTAAAACTGATGCCAGCCATGTTGATGCCATGCGGAAGGCGGCTGGTATTATCACTGAAGTTGGGGGTATGGATAGCCATGCTGCTGTGTTAGGACTGCGATTGGGGATTCCTGTCATTGTCGGTGTTGATCATGCTACCCGCATGATTCGGGATGGCACGCATCTTACCTTAGATATCAAAAAAGGCTTGGTCTATTCTGGTTCTATGACCTCTGCCTCTGGTCCCCTGAATATCAAAAAGATAGGGTATCAAAGGGTAGACTAATGCTCTGAGTATCTGCTGCGCGTACTAGACTAGGTGATGGAAGCCTTTGATCCTCAAGCGATACCGTTTCTCTGTCATGAACACTATTGTTAACGACCAAACTGAAATTAACAATCAGCTCTCTCAACGTTTTATTGCCCTAGATCCGGGGGGATATTTTTTAATCTATTTAGATCGGGAGGCTAACCTAATTTGCACGGATCACTATGCCAATGACATTAACGATCAAGGGTTGGCTGTTGATCCAGATACAGGGGAACCCTTAGCTTGCCGCGGTAAGGTTGAGCGCCAGCCAGATGCTCAATTTCGGGCGAAGACGGCCAAGGAGCTTTGTATTGCTATCTTTGAAGAACCACAGACTTCCTTGGTGACTAAACTGGATCATGCGGCGTATTTAGGTCGGGAATTTATTCGGGCTGAAATTGCCTTGGCCCAAGCCCAAGAATATATCCAAGATTAAATCGCGGTACTCAAGATTAGAGGAACGGATGATTGACTGAGCAACCCCATACCCATACTTCAGGCCCTCAATCTATCATGATTGCTGTCATTGGGGATATCCATGATGCTTGGGATCAAGAGGATCCCAAAGCTCTCCAGCATTTAGGGGTCGATTTAGTCTTATTTGTGGGTGATTTTGGCAATGAAGCTGTTGATCTGGTCCGGGCTATATCTACTTTAGATTTACCCTATGCTGCTGCTTTTGGTAATCATGATGCTTGGTATACAGCGACCCCTTGGGGGACTAAAAATTGTCCCTATGATCGCACTCAAGAGGATTGGGTTGCTCAGCAACTTGACCTGTTAGGAGAGGCCCATGTTGGATATGCTCACCGTACTTTCTCTGAGTTAGACCTGAGCGTTGTGGGCGGACGGCCTTTTAGCTGGGGTGGTCCTGATTGGCGCTGTGCTGGATTTTATCAAGATCGTTTTGATGTCACAGGTTTTGCTGATTCGACGGCTCGGATTGTGGCGGCTGCTACTGCTGCTCCCTCAGAGACAATTATTTTCCTGGGCCATAATGGGCCGACTGGATTAGGAGATCAGGCTGAAGATCCGTGTGGTAAGGATTGGAAGCAGCGCGGTGGCGACTATGGGGATCCGGATTTGCGAGATGCGATCGCAACCACGTATTCCACAGGCAAGCGAGTCCCCCTGGTGACTTTTGGCCATATGCATCACAATCTGCGCCACACCCAAACAGTCCTACGCAAACGATTATGCGTAGATGTCAATGGCACCGTCTATTTGAATGCGGCCTGTGTGCCTCGCATTGTCAAAACGGAGCAAGGACTGCACCGCAATTTTTCCTTAGTAACATTGCAAAATCATCAAGTCACAGACGTGAAATTAGTGTGGCTGGATGCAGAATTTAACATTGCGTCTTCAGAAACGTTGTTCACCCGGTCTGATGAACTCGTTCCCAGCTCCACCCCGATTATTCCTGCCCCGGTGTTACCCTCCTTGGCCAACGAGTGATGTTGCTTAAGGCATATTTGAGAAGGCGTTGCTCAATAATAAAATATCCCCCATCCTTCCGACCGTCTGATGATGACAGATTCCTCGACTACAGATGCCTTAACGACAGGCGAACGAGAGAGACGTTGGCGACTCATTCTGGGCGGAGGGGATGCGGATGGTATTCGTGACGGCTGTGAATTGGGGGCTGTCGACACCGCTATGGATCAGACGCTGGCGACTCTTTATGAGTCAGGTAGTCGTCGCTCGGGTGGCTTAGGGAGTTCATCTCCTAATGTTGCTCGCTGGCTAGGAGATATACGCAGTTATTTCCCCAGCTCCATCGTTCGGGTGATGCAGCAAGATGCCCTGGAACGTCTGAATTTGCAGCAAATGCTCCTAGAGCCGGAAATGCTGGCAGCCGTAGAACCTGATATTCATC
>CALDHF010000165.1 GCA_937941595.1 uncultured Acaryochloris sp.
GCCTGTTTTGTCTATCAAACACTGAGCTTGGCTGATCAACAAGACTCGGAGAATATCTCAAAGTCATCATGAATAATGCAAGTTTAATATCAGAAAATAAATGAGCTTGACTCATCGGTTCAAACATTTTAAGTAGTATCAAAACTGTGGAGTTCGCTCCACAATAATTAACTTCTACTAATTTCTTGGTGACCATAATGTGGCAGTGAGATCAATTAAAATTAGTGCAAGCTTCAAAATGTACAGATTTTTAGAGTGTCTCATTTAACGACTTCCTGACTGGTGACCGCAACTTCCTCCACAATCACTCAAAATTCATATTTTGTTTCTCACCGATACATTCACACCATACAATATAGAGTAATACAAATATAGGACATTAACTCTTTTTATGGGCAAGAGAGTGAGTAGATTCTAGTGCCTGAAAAAACTCAGTATTATATTGACTTAGTATAGAAATTTTAGTTTTAAAAACTTTTCCAAATTCGACAGTTTCAAGGAGACCAACTTCAGACTTAATCTGACTTGAAATCCACTTAATTCTCCAGAATTGCAACAACCTTGCAGGTAGCAAGTGTGATACAGATATATAGATATATCGCTTAGCTAAAAAAGTGATATTAGCAGTAGATTTTGAGCCAGAAGAGATGCGGATATCTTGAATATTATGATCTTCATTAATATTTTTAACGAATAGGCTAATTAAATACTTATATATTAACTTTATGCAAAAGCTATAACTAGATAATTTTGCCAGAGTCATTAGCCAATCACTTTTAAAACTAAAAACAAAGGCTTTCCAAGCTGATTTATAACAATGTTCACTCAAACATTGTTTGCTAAGTTCCAAGTAATTATATGCATTCGCCCATTCAATAACTAAGGAATATACTTTCGGATTATTAACATTAATATCTTTCAAAGTAAATATCCTAGAACGGCTCATCGCTTCGATTTGATGCGACATGCTGCTGTTAGTTTGTCGATAACCCACTAATAATTCAGGGATTATTGCAACATCATATTTTTCTGCAATCCTGATATATAAGTCCCAATCTTCACTTCCTTGAGACTTTTGATCGAAAAAAGTAGTATTGTAGGTCCCGACATCTTCCAAACAACTACGACGGATCATTGATGCACTAGCATGACCAGTAATATTCATTAAAAGCATTGCCGGATAGACATACCCATAGTAAGGTTCTGCCCGTATATTGGTAGTAATCTGATTGGCTTTGTCAATATCTGCTGACCATGAGAATACCATCCCTACTGCATTATTCTCTGGCTCAAGCATCTTCTTTACCTGTTTGCCGATGTTTTCCTCATGCCAAATATCATCAGCATCGATAGGCGCTATAAATTCTCCTTTCGCAACTTGAATACCATAGTTGCGTGCCGCTGCAACTCCTCTATTTTCCTGTTGAATTAATTGGAACCGTTCGTCTTTATCTATGAAATTTTTGGCTATAGCTGCTGTAGCATCTGTTGAGCCATCGTCAACAACCAGAACCTCTAAATTACTATATGTTTGTCTGAGTATTGATTTAAGAGTTTGCTCTAAATAATCAGCAGCATTGTAAGCAGGAACAATCACTGAAACAAGCGGCTGTAATTCATCTCCCATAATATTATGTTATTAGCGTCATTCGTAAATTCTAAATTCATTGCTGAAATTGTCAACTTAACGAAAAGTGATCAAAACTGACCTTATCTTAAAAAAGTGAACAGTTAAGTTGACAATCCCAGCAACGAATATTAACGCTTGCTAGACCGACTAAGAAAACTATGAAGTTGAGTACCTACAGCCTCAATCGAGAATAATACTCGCGCTCGCTGATAGGCTTGCTGGGCTAATTGCAAACGTAAGACATCATTCTCAAGAAGCTTACCCATCGCAGCAGCTAGAGAATGGGGATCTCCTACCGGTACCATTAATCCACCTGGAGCAGCACCCTCGATAATAGCTTCTGCAACTCCTGGGACATCAGTTGCGACTACTGGCAATTGACAAGCCATTGCTTCAATAGGAGCTACTGCAAAGCCTTCATGTCGAGAGGGGAGCACATATAAGTCTGCAGCAGCAAGATAACTACAAAGGGTAACTTTATCGAGGATATATTCATTTACCCAATGTAAGTTAGTTATTTGCAAATCATGAATGAGCTGCTGTAGCATCTGTACATCACTCCCAGTCCCGACAAGCAGGAGGTGTAAATTTTGGGTCGGTTGATTGCGACATAGGAGATGCCAAGCCTCTAACAGAATATCCAAGCCTTTCCGATGAAGATCAATGCGACCATGCCACGCCACGACTTGCGCGTGAGCAGCGATTCCAAACTGACCACGAATCCCATCACTCTTCCCAGTCACCCATTGCTCCACATCAAGGGGATTATATATTTTTGCAATTTCTTCATGCGTTAAGTTGTAGCGCTCAACAACTCGATTGATTTCTTGCTGTGAGGCAATAATGAGACCTGCACAAGCTTGTATAGAAGCTGAGCGGGAAAATTTTTCCAATGGACTGACCTGAAAATTTCCACCTTGGAAACTAGCAAATACTGGAATTTTCAGCCTTTTCCCAAGCCATAGACTGATATCAAAGCGAGCATATTCATATTCTTGGCAGAGAATGGCATTACAGTGTTCTTGCCGAATAACCCTAGTTAGCGATTGCAAAGGTGTTGCTAAATAGGGCGCAAGAGCTTGCAGCACTACCCACCAAGGCTCCTTACGCCCAAACATAGCTTGAGCTGTCAATCCGTAAGGATTTAGCATATGGCGACGAATCGCAAGATAAACCGATGGAGATGGCAATGTCCAAATAACAGCCCCCGTAGGTTTATGGATAGAGCGCGTAGGAAAACAAACTTGAGCAGAAATACAGATCAGAACACTATGGATGCCGACCCTTTTGAGTGCTTCAATATAGCCAAACAACCATCCCCCCGTCATATCTTGTTGAAATGAGTCAAGAGAAAGCTTAAGCGGATCTAGGAAATCTTCAATCACATTTCCCCAAGGTAAAAGGGCAATCTTTGGCGCTGTAGTCATCTTTTTTGCCAAGAAATTGCGGTTTCAGTACCTGTTGCATGAGGTTGATGCAACCAGTAGCCTATCCAAGTCAGTGGACTTAAAAGCCAACAAACCAGTTGCCGTTGATAACCAGAAAGCTTGGAAAAAGAAATATCGTGGCAAAATACGGTTAGGGGATTAATAAATGTCATCCAGTGACAACGAGACAGTGGAATCAAAGTCTCTAATTCAGCCATAGAATATCCCTGGCGGACATGCCCCCATGCCGCCATCAGGTCGACATCCCGAGGACAAATTCTTTGTATAAACGGATAATAAGGGAATCGCCAATTGTCATTGGGCGTACTAATGAGTAAATAGCCTCCGGTTTTCAACACTCTGATAGCTTCTGAAATTGCCTGTTGGTGGTCCGGAATATGTTCTAACAGATCAAACATCGTTACCGCATCAAATGAGTCATTCTTAAATGGAAGAGCTGTAGCATCACCACAGATATAGGTCACTCGCTCCTGTTGATTACAGGCAGAATTGGCATAGTCAGGGTTGCAGTCGATGTTAGTGATCTGGGCAGTAGGGAAAAGCATTGCGCTCAAACCACTTTCTCCTCCTCCCACTTCTAAAATTTTAGAATAGTCAACTTCAGGCGTAATCCGATAGATTGCTCTCATTTTTTCACGATAAAAAAATCCTAAAGTTAAAGGCTTAGGAAATGGATTCTTGGCTAAGAAATCGTGAAAATTTGCTTTAGACATGATGACAAGAATAAGGCGATCAGTAATTGTTAATCGTTGAATCAATAGTTTGCTTGGGATGACTTCGATTCAAGTTTTGAGTGACCCAAAAATAAGTCCATGGTCCTAACAAGCATCCTAAGACTTCAGACCAGTAGGTGCGATAACGTCTTTGGAAACCATGCCGAATAGCTCTTTTCAGCAATCGCAAGTAGTTAAGAGGCAAGACGCCAAGCAATCGCCAAAGATTTCCCCAGTGCCGATGTTTTTCGAACTGGATCAACAGTGCCACCACATGACCTTGCATATATGCCCTCATCTGATGTTGGAGGCCTTTTAGGGTTTGCCGGTGAGAATGGTAAACGACGGCAGTCGGAAGATAGCGACAGTGTCCACCATTGGCGAGGATTCGATACCACATTTCAGAATCCTCGCTACACCCAGCCGCACCGGCTCCTAATCGCGGATCGAAGCCTCCAAGCTGGTCAAACATTTTTCGACGGAAGGCCATATTTGCGCCAGCACCAATATCCCAAACAGGAACACCAGCGTGCTGATGCTGCTTAAAAAACTTGTGTTCAAATGAGATCGGCTGGTAGCCAGCGTTGAGATAGCCATAGGATAGTTCAAAGAGGCTTTGGGCATCTGTTTCTAACTCCGTTGGCAACACTATTCCAGTAACAGCCATTACCTCTGGGGTAGAGAAACCCGCACAAAGCTGCTCAAGCCAGCGCGAATGAACACAAACATCATCATCCGTAAATACAATAATGTCGCTCTGACTATGCTGAATCCCTGTATTGCGGGCGATGCTAAGCCCCGGTCTCGGCTCAAGTACATAGTGAACCCCCTCAAACTGCTGGATCAATACCTTGGTTCTATCATCTTGAGGAGCATTATCTACCACAATAATTTCAGTAGCCGCTGGCGTTAGTTGGTGAAGTGACTGTAAGCATCGTTGGAGGTGTTCTGGTCGATTCCGGGTACAAATAATCAGGGAAACGGACAGATCTGATGGAGAAGATGCAGGGAGAATGCTATCTAGAGGGGGGAATCGGGTCAAGCTCAACTCAACGTCAGGAAATCTTTCGCATAAATACGCACTAACCGTCGGTACAACCTTTTGAGCTGCTAACGTCGCCAGTGCCGTACTAGATATAGGCAATGCATTAGGTGAAACCGTTGCAGACCCTAAGGGAAAATCATGCCACCAGAAGATGATATGCAGTGAACACGAACCCTGACACAGCCCATGCAGCGGCTGACTCAAATCAATATGGATGATTTCGTATCTCATCAGGGTGCCCCTTTAGGAACCGCGCTGCCTAAAATAGCTTGACGTTGATTTGCATCCATCAACCCTAGTTTCAAAATCCCTTGAAACCAGCCCCACCAAAAGTAAGCTTTGATCACAACCACTGTTTTGGATTGTTTGCCCAGGAGCGCTTTAATCCCTTCAAGGGCCAATATTTGGAACTGTTGGATTCCTTCTTGTAGAGAGGCCAATAACCACCGTTGATAAGAGCTAGCCCACAACATAGTGTCACCATACAGTTTGGAAGTTCCCAGGGCATAGTTAATCCGCATCAGATAAGCCGAAGATAATCGATAGCTAGGAATGATATGGTGCAGTTGACAGGTCGGAACGTACCATAAAGAGCGCTTGGCTCCTAGCCTTAGCGCTAATTCCACATCTCCACCCGACACAAGGCGGTTGCCGATTCTATCAGCCAGCAAGGGTTGGTCAATCCACCCCGTTTCAACTAAGGCTTCTCGGTTGATAACGATGCCAGCACCAACTAAGCACTCTACCGGCTTGATATCATCTCCGCCTTCTTGCTCGGCAAAAGAGTAATGAAACTGATTGACAAATGCAGGTGGAGAGGTTTCCCATGATAAAGTCACTCGTCCGCCAAACGCACCACAATGGGGATGAGTTCGAGCAAACTTAGCGACCTCAGCAACCCAGTGAGATGTGATTAAGCAATCGTCATCAATGAATGCAATCCAATCTGTTTGAGTCTGCTTCACCCCACACACTCTAGCTGGAGTCAGGCCTTGGACCGATTCGTGGACCATCGTCAGTTGGTCTATACGACTTTGATACTGGGATACAATTTCCTCTGTATTATCAGTACAGTTGTTATTGACAACCAGAATTTGCCAATTAAGAGGTTCTTTGATGGTTTGGTGCGCAATGGCATTCAGACAGCGTGCCAATAAGGGTGCGTTGTTATAAGTGCAAATGACTAAGCTCAATGACAAGGACATAGGTTTTACAGAGGAGTGCTATTAGAGGGTTTGCCTCATAAATCAAGCCAAAGGATACTTCACTAGATAGGGTGGGAATTAAAGTGATCTTGAATAGATTGGATGCGGCGTTGGGATCGCGCGTATCCACCTAATAGCCCCATGATTCCTCCCCAAATTTCCGCCAGTACCATACCAACAGGTAAAGTATGTGTTTTTAACAAACTCCGACCTAACAGTGTCAGTTGATACTTGCACCACCAGCCGACTAATTTGATAAATCGCGATCGCATCTCACAATCATATAGGTAAGACTTCACAACAAAGGCCATGAAACCCAGTCCCCAGCTCCAATATTGACGACGTAATTTTGCAAGATCCGGTCGATGTTGGTGAAAAACCAAATAGCTTGGCTCATAAATCAAGGGATAACCTGCCCTGACCACGCGATAAAAAATATCTAAATCTCCCCCCCCTGGCATTGGCCCTCCTGTATCCAGGGCATTATCGAATCCCCCCAGTTCTAACAGAAGAGATCGTCGAAAAGCCATGTTACAACCTGCGCCAAAAATCCCTGCACCACAAGGATAAAGTACATTCCCTTCCAAGTATTGACCATACCGAATCTTCTCAAATCCCCGTTGAAACCCACCCCGTTCTTCAAATAAGATTTGGGCATTAGTGGTCAATTCATAAGGTAAGACTAACCCCGTAAAGCCCCCTGCATCTGGATTCTCACAAAATGCAGTAGTAAGCCCCTCTAACCACAACCGATCAACCGTGACATCATCATCTACAAAGGCTAGGAGTTCGGTTGTCGATACTTGCAGGGCATGATTGCGGGCAAAGTCAAGTCCTGGCTTGGGTTCACAAGCATAACGAACCATAGGTAAAGTGCCTACAAGTTGGCAAGTCTGTTGATCCGAAGGAGCATTATCTACCACTAAAATTTCCAACGGAGACATACTATGGCGTTGTAAAGACAGAAGAGAGGCCAAGCAGCGTTGCAGATTTTCAGTCCGATCCTTGGTACAAATAGCCACTGTCAACGATGGCAAACTCACATTAGAAACCTGATTGATCTGGGCATAAATCTTTTCTTGCAAAACCTTCTGGGCAATGTCACGTCCCAACCAGTCCGATACCTCTTTGGCTGAAAGAGTCGCTTGGGGTGGGAGCGCCTTCATTAAAAATCCAATGGGTTGATCTTGATATCGGAGGATAAGCGCCAAACCAGTATCATTGGGGCCAGTACTTAACACAGGTAAAGGCTCGGAAACTTCTAGCTCAATGATTGGATAGGGCATGATGGTATTGACGTCGATAAAGTTCAGAGAATAAGCCCTCTTTGGCCAGTAGTTGCGTCAGCGTCCCACACTCCTTAATTTGTCCAGAGTCCATCACCACAATTTGTTCAGCATTTTCAATAGTGGACAGACGATGAGCAATTGCAATAACCGTTCGATCTCGACAAAACACTTCTAGAGCCTCCTGAATCAAGGACTCAGAAATCGTATCCAGGGCATTTGTGGCTTCATCTAAAATCAGGATATCGGGATTTCTGACAATTGCTCGTGCTAAAGCAATGCGTTGGCGTTGCCCTCCAGATAAACGTATTCCTTTATCACCCACCAAAGTCTGGTAGCCATCAGGCAACTCTGATATAAATTGATGGGCATGGGCTTGTTGGGCAGCAGCCAGAATTTCGTCTTTCGTCGCATCCAGACGACCATAGGCAATATTGTGATAGACCGTATCACTGAAAAGAAAAATATCTTGACTGACTAAAGCAATATGGCTACGCCAATCAGTTAGATTAATCTGAGTCAAGGGTTGATCGTCAACCCGAATTTCTCCAGCCGTAGGATCATAAAAGCGAAACAGCAAATTAATTAAGGTAGACTTACCTGCCCCTGAAGGCCCTACTAGTGCAGTAGTTTTGCCTTGAGGAATGAAGAAAGACAGGTCACGAAGCGCATCATTCTGACCTTGACCATAGCGAAAACTAACATTATTAACCTGTATTTTGTCATGCAGATGCATAAAAGGCTGATAGCCAGAACGCACATAGATTTTATTCGAGTGATCGATAAAGTCAAGAACTGAGTCTACCGAACTAATTAATCCTAGTATGACAACATAGTCATTACCAATTGCCTTGATACGGGGTTGCAGTTGATACAATATCAGCACAAAAATCAGCAATGACGGCAAGCTAACCCAATTGAAGAGTAGGCCAATCGTCAACACAAACAGCACCAACATCGCGCCCAACACTTCAAATATAGGGCTAGTGGTCATTGAGAACATATTGAGCTTCAAAAATACCTGGCTGACTATTTGAGAAGCATCATCAAAACGTTTCTTTTCGAAAGTTTCTTGACTAAAGCTACGAATGGTTTGCATTCCTGCTAAACCCTCACACATCCGCACTGATAGTTGACTGTTGGCTCGTAAAGCCTGTTGTCCAAATTGCTTAACCCGTTGAGTTAGAAAACGGACCAGCGCTGAAATACAGAAAAGTGCGAGGGCTACGAAGAGCGTCAAGGGCCAAGACAGCATCAGTAGCAGAACGATAAAGACGATAACGGTGCAACTGCTAATGACTATCTTGACCAATCGTTCGAGAGCCTCACTGACATGCCACGTTTCTGACGCTAGCAGATTGAGCAAGTAGCCAGACTTTTGACTTTGCAAATAGCTATTACTAACAGCCATCAACTGTTGAAAGATACTCGTTCTAAGCTGATGACTAATTTTGCTATTGAGCCAAGCAAACAGGACTAAATTGATATAAAGCAGAACATTTTTGAGGGCAATTGCAGCAAAAATACATAGCGGAATAATAATAGTTCGCCACTGAGTGGATAGAGGCCCAAACAGTCTATTGAGTTGATCTGGAAATCCACTTTCCAAGGTGGCCCCACCTGAAGAATTCAGTCCTTCTAAAAACGGGATAAATAAGCTTAATCCAAACCCCTCTGCTAGTGAAGAAGCAATGCCTAAGATAATAATGGCCGCTATACTCACCGGGAAGGGACTGATTAATCGGAACAACTGCTTAATTGCTTTCAGCTCATTCATAGATCAGACCATTTATGAACGGCTTTTTTATTACTAGTCTTACAAGCTGTATGACTGCAAATTTCACAAAAATCTCTGCAACCCTTATTAACCGCGGATAGTCTAGCACCAATGATGGTCTTCAGCGAAATAGATTGTGGTAAACGATGCTCCGGACATACCTGTGAATGAATCCATCTAATTCGTAAAGACAGCAGTAAATTGTCTGGAAACAACAGAAGAAGAAAAACTATAATGTAGCGTTTAACTAACCATCTACGGTTTGAGGCGCACGGAGCAGGCATAGTTTGCATAGTATGCTTTTGTAAGGACTGCTGCTCCATAAATCGATGACATACAGACCGCCACAGTAGTTTGCTAACAAGGCTATAACTCTTCAAAGTACATAAGGTCATTGCCCAATCTGTTTGACAAGCTTTAAGGACAGCATCCCAGGCTTGTTGGTTGCAGCCTTCAATGTAATATTTTTTTCCAAGTTGTAGAGTATCAGCTGCATTGAACCACTGCATCACTGCGGAATAAACATGTGGATACTTCTTATTGATTGGCGCCAATGCCAGTGCCCTGGAACGATTCATATCGTCTACATTTTGTGACATGCTGCCAATGACTTGACGATAACCTACTAATAATTCAGGAACGAGTGCCACTTGGTACTTTTCAGCAATTCTGAGATACAAATCCCAATCTTCGCAACCCTGAGCCTGTTGGCTCAGAAAATCTGTGTTGTAGGTGCCAATATCATCTAAGCAACTCCGACGAATCATAGAGGCACTTGCATTACCCACAACATTTTTAACAAGCATAATCGGAAAGATGTTGCCATGGTAAGGCAATGCCCGAATATTACTCGTCAACAAATTGGCTTGGTCAATATCTGCTGACCACGAGAATACCATCCCTACTGCATTATTCTCTGGCTCAAGCATCTTCTTTACCTGTTTGCCGATGTTTTCCTCATGCCAAATATCATCAGCATCGATAGGCG
>CALDHF010000166.1 GCA_937941595.1 uncultured Acaryochloris sp.
GCTGTTTTTGAAGTGTGAATACGTGCAGATTTAGAGCCAAAATCTCAATTTTTGATAAATCTCTGTGCCAATCCTAGATCAAGTGGCTTTTATTCGGGGTTCAACTTAGGCGAATAGTCATAATTTTCTAAATTATGGCATTGGCAAGTCAACCTGCGGAGTGTGCGTCAAGAGGTCGTGTTATACGCTCTCAATCACTAGAGTTGAGACACAACAGAAATGGATGGCTCCTGAGATGTTCAGCTGCAGCTAGCTGCTCTCTGTTCAATTTTTGTCCAAACTTCCGGTAGTGTAACTCGTCATTGAGTACTTCAGTTTGCTTCACCCTAGTTCTAGCCTCTACTCCTGATGGGTTTTCCTACAAGTCCGTTCGTCCTGCTCATTGTCGTTGCAGCCCAACCTCCAACAGGATAGGGACATTGAGCTGCTGGTTCTAGCATCGTTGATCAATCTTGAATCTGAATCCCAATCACAATGATATTTTCAAACCACTAACAACTCACTAGGCGAACCAGCGGTTGCAATCACTCAGTTGTTCAAAAGACCGAGATGAAATACTACTGGAGGCACTGATGGTATCAGAAAAATTCCGCAGTCGATTGCAGGAAGAATCTAAAAAATGGCAACTAGAAGGCTTCATTGACGAATCGATTTACCAGGGCTTAGCAGAACGATATCAATTTGGTGACATTGAATCTTCTGCTAACCTTCGTTTTATTAGTGTTGTAGTCGGGAT
Source organism: uncultured Acaryochloris sp. (assembly GCA_937941595.1). Taxonomy (GTDB): domain Bacteria; phylum Cyanobacteriota; class Cyanobacteriia; order Thermosynechococcales; family Thermosynechococcaceae; genus Acaryochloris. Next base: position 737 of record CALDHF010000166.1, read on the forward strand.
AGGCTGCATTCTTTTAGGATTAGGCGTTATTACGTTCGTAGCTGCCAACTGGCATCAATTATCACGAATTTTGCGCGTTATTCTCTTGATGAGTTTGTTTGTTAGCGTCAATATAGCTGGGTTTTACCTATGGCGACGTCGGCCCGCGCAAGAGGGAAAACAAAAGTTAGGTCACGGTTTTTTACTGACGGGAGCACTCATCCTGGGAGCCAATATGGCTTTGATGTCACAAATGTTTCATCAAAGTCGGCCCGGGTATGAACTTTACGGGGTCTGGGGGGTCGGGGTATTAGCGATGGCCTACAGTTTGCGACTGGCTTCCTTGGGCATATTGGCGTGGATTTTAGTGTCTGTCTGTTATGTGTGGTCAACCTTTAGTCTAAGTTTTGGCTTCGTCTCGGAGCCAGGTTGGATTAACTTTGTCCAAAACCATATGGGCTTAATCTTTAGTGTCATGTTTGTGCCCTTGGCATATCAGTGTCGGTCCCGGACGATTTTTGCACTGGTGGCCATTGGTTTTGCAGTTGCGATGCCCAATGCAGTCAGTCGTCAGTTTGCCATTACTTCAGCACCGACTTGGCTGATCGCAATTGTGATGCTTCTTCCTCCTGCTCTTTTATGGGCCTATGACATCCATCATTGGCAATTTAGACGGCGTTTTCGTCCTCAACGCTTGGGTATCAATAAATCAACGGATCCATTTCAACCGGTGGCTCGCAGTTTATCAATTTGGTTGCTAGGGCCATTGCTTTACGTTTTATCTTTTCACGGGCCGTGGCAATCCATTGGCAACCCTATAGAAACGACCCAAGTTTGGCAACCTTCTTGGCATCACTTGGATTTACTTGGATTTATGTTTCTAACGAGTTTAGGGTGGTTACGTTTGAGCTGGCCACTGACCCGAGTGAGTCTACCCCAGCAAAAATGGGTCAATAGCGGTCTGGTTGCTGGCTGTTTGGTTCTGACTGGCATCATGGTGTCCTGGAGCGAACAGTTCCAAAATCAACTTATTGCCCCAGTGTTATTCAATTTAATGCTGTTTGCGTTAGCGATCGCACTTTTGCATGACGGTCTGATCCTAGCGAAGCGTCATACGTATTGGGGCGGCATGGGGCTATTGGTATTAGGAATCGTGAGCCGAATGCTGGAATACAACACAGATCTAGTGTTGAAATCACTAGTGTTTATATTGTGCGGAACAGGTGTAATCTTGGCCGGGCTTACCTTTGAGCGGCGCCTTCAACGGGTGCAACCTTCTTTGCCTAGTTCATCTCAGGAGTAAAACTATGACCTCTTCATTTCCAAATGGGACTCATGAAATCTCAACAGCAGAGGGGCAACAAAAGCAGCGGTTTCGCCTTTTGTCTCCCTGGCGTTTATGGGTGCCCTTGGCATTACAAACTGTTTTGATTGGGGCCATTCCTCTCCAGAGTGCCTATACATTCCTACAGGGGAAATCCGTCACCCTGCAAACTGCTCCAGTTGATCCCTATGATTTATTGCGGGGATATTCTCAGACGCTAAGCTATGACATCTCCAGGGTTAGTCGGCTCAAAGAACTGCCAGGAAGCGAAGCGGTATTTAAGTCTTTAGCAGCAACTAATAAGTCGACACTGTACGTTGTTTTGCAGGCTCCTCAGCAAATCACCATACCTCCTACTCCCTGGCAACCCGTCAAGGTGAGCGATACTGCCTCTATTTCGTTATCCAAGAATCAAGTGCTTCTCAAAGGCAAATACGAAAAACGAGAGGTACGCTACAACTTAGAGACCTACTATATGCCAGAGGCTCAGCGAGAGCAGATTAATGATCAGATTCGGAATGTGAAATCGCAACAGGCATTTGTCGTTGATATCAAAGTAGACGCTGACGGCAATAGTGTTCCCGTTAGTCTGTGGATTAACCGACAGAATTACGAGTTCTAGCGCATATTCAAGCAGAGCAGGCTTATAAAAATCATGGAACTTCAATACATGTATGGGCTCAAAACTGGACTGTTGTGCCTCATACTCTCGATGTCTAGTGCTTGTCGTTTAATGACGAGTCAAGGTGCAGAACGGGTTACGCCCCATTCCCTTGCGGCACCATCCACGCCAACACCGCTGACGGCCTCAGAACTAAAAGCCTATAGAAAAGGCTATCTCAAAGCCCAGCAACGGATTCAAGCTGCCCGCGAGACCCAAGCGACTACCCTAGATCTTCAGGGGTTAGGTTTGGTTGAACTCCCACCCGAGATTGGTCAATTGCAATATGTTCAAAC
>CALDHF010000167.1 GCA_937941595.1 uncultured Acaryochloris sp.
TTTCAGACGAAAATCGAGCATGAACTGTGGCTCATTTTTCTTAGCTGAGATCAGACGAACAACGTCTTCGCTGAGGCCCTTCGGGATCGTCTCAACTTCAATGTCCGTGACAAAGCCGTATTTATAAGGTTGATTAACCAGGTTTTCAACGGTTGCGGTCATGGGGGGTGTTCTCTCAGGACAGGTGGCGCGCGTGTATAATCGAAAAACAACAACTGTGTTGTTCAACCATCATAGAATACTTTAACAACAAACATGTTGTCAAAGTCGAGAAGAATTGTTGTAATAGGTTAAACCGCTCCTCGGGGTTGGCCTTTTACAATCGATACCCCATATTGATTTCTGCTTGGACATCTCAATTGTGAATACTGCATCTTCCACAAAACAGGATATCCTTCAGCATTTGCTCAAGCAGGGGCAGGCCAATACCCATGAGCTGGCTGAACAATTGCAGGTCACCCCTCAAGCTATTCGCCGCCATCTCAAAGATTTGGAAACAGAAGGGCTGATTCTGTTTGAAAGCGTTCATTCCGGTACAGGACGCCCCCAGCATGTCTATCAGCTCAGTCGAGCGGGGCGCGATCGCTTGCCAGATCACCACGATACTTTTGCCATCGATCTGCTAGATACCCTGTCTGAAACCGTGGGCAAGGACCAAATGCGGACCATCCTCCGCAAGCAGTGGGAGCGCAAAGCCCTGGATTATCAGCAAAAGCTAGGCCGCGGGTCCTTGGCGGAACGGGTCGCTAAACTCGTTAAACTCCGGGCTGAAGAAGGCTACATGGCCGAATATTATCCTGTCCCTGAAGATGCCGATCCAATGCAGGCCACCAGCTTTATCTTGACGGAGTACAACTGCGCGATTTCTCAGGTGGCAGAGACCTTCCCTAGCGTTTGTGACAATGAATTGGAAATGTTTGCAGTTGCCCTCAAAGATTGCCAAGTCGAACGCACCCACTGGCTAGTCAATGGCGAACATCGCTGCGGATATCTGATTGAAGCCGCTTAGTTTGCACCTATAGGTTTTTTACACCTAATATTTCTTATACCTATAAATTTTCGTACCTATAAATAATGGCTGAACTTCCCCAGGCCCTGAGCGATCTGCTGACCCTAGAAGAGAATGCCCAAATCGACCAGACGATGCTGCCGACGCGCGATCGCTTTTCCATACGGCTTACGGTTTATTGCTGGCGATACCTACAGCAATTGAGCACCAAACTCCAAACCCCCATTGAGGAGTTGCAGCCAGAACAAATCAATGAAGGGGTGGCGACCGATACGCAGTTGCAAGAGGGTCAACATGTCGATGCTGATTTTATTGGCTGGTTTAGTTATTTAGTAACGTCCTCCCTAAAGCCCTTGGGTGCGATCGCACAACAAAACCAAGTCTCTATCAATGAATTGGTCCTAGAAGATATAACCAAGTGGTACCAACAGTCCTATTCAACCTAGACAAAAGCCACTGCTGTTAACCATTCAAACTATCCCACCTATCGCTTGCTTATTCCTCCGCAGCAGTATCTCAGTCCAAAGGCGGCGGATGAGCGCAGAGTAACCGAAAAATCGCTTATTAATTCGTCAATCCATCCAGCAATGTGATGACGGCACTTTTAGCTTCAGTGGCTGCTTGGGGGCGATCTTGCATCATGGCAATCACGATGGCACCTTGAACGAATAGCAACAACTGTCGGGCTAAAGGTTCGGCGGGTACAATTCCTGCTGCCTTCACTAAATCAAAGATATATTGGTAGACCGCTAATTGATGGTCTAAAGCCACTTGGCAACCAGGATGATTGGGATTGGCTAACTCAACCGTGGCATTTATAAAGGCACAACCCCGAAAGTTAGGGCTTTCAAACCATTCTTGCAAGACATCAAAAAAAATTAGGAGTCGCTGTTTGGGGTCAGCACTGCGCTCCTCAACCCTAACGACAAACCAGTCTCGCCATTGCTGATTTCGCTGACGCAGAAACGCTTCGATTAAGGCATCTTTAGACTTGAAATGGTTGTAGAGAGACATCTTCGCCACACCAGACTCAGCAACAATCCGGTCGATGCCAACATTTTGAATGCCCTCACGGTAAAACAATTCGCAGGCAGTCTCTAGAATACGTTCACGAACAGGTTTCCGAGGTGACTTTGAAACGGGCATAGACGAATAAGAAGATGTAGTCGGCTTCAGCTTATCATCTGGTTAAAAAGAACAGCGTTTGGCCCTTTGGATATAGTTTTTCCTCATTGATCACCGAGCCAACGCGCTCTTAAACTCAGGAGTTAAGATAGCCATCCCAATTTGCACCGCAGGTCTTTGCCCCACTCGCTTTAGCCAAGCTTGAACATAAGGATATGGGTCTAAACTTACCCCCACATACTCGTAAGCAGCAGCCCAGGGATAGGTGGCAATATCTGCAATTGAATAATCTCCAGCGATGAAATCACTCTTCTGCAATTGAAGATCTAGAACCTGCAACAAGCGTAAGGTTTCTTGCTCATAACGGTGAATGGCATATTCGATTGGTTCTGGGGCAGATCGACGGAAATGGCCCAGTTGGCCAAACATCGGGCCGACACCTGCCATTTGAAACATCAGCCATGCCATCACTTGCGCCCGACTCGCAACCTCAGTGGGTAATAATTTTCCAGTTTTTTCCGCCAGGTAAATCAGGACGGCTCCTGACTCAAAAACGGTTACACCTGCCTCTTCGTCTTTGATGGCTGGAATTTTGCTATTGGGATTGAGGGCCACAAATTCAGGGCTGAACTGTTCTCCCTTGCCCAAATCAACTTTGTGAAGAGTGTAGGGCAACCCTAGTTCTTCCAGAAGGATGGCAGGCTTCTGTCCATTTGGAGTTGTATAGGTGTAGAGATGGATCATGGTAGGTACGTTGCTAGTTTGCGTTTGAGGCTTGAATGAGTGTCATCGTTTCCCAATCTGTTAGACGGCCTTGTGCCAACTGCCTGTCTTTTGCAGAAAGGGAGAAAATTCTTGAAAGTCTGCCTGGAAGGGCAATGCTGATTTCAGCAAGAAGCCTGCTTCCAATCTGATTTGAATGAGTCGCTCTGCTCCTACAAAAGATTGCAGATCGTCGCCTTCCCAAATCACGTCGGCCTTGCCCGTCAAGGTCAGCAAATCACCTGTTTGAAAGTTGGGGAACAGTAGTCCGACTCGTGGATCAAGGATTAGGTTACCGATAGTATTGAAAGCTAAATTCCCAGTAAAGTCTGGAAAGGTCAGGGTTTTTTCATCATCCACCCGGATAAACCCAGGCTTACCGCCTCGATGGGAAACATCAACGCCATGGGTGAGGTTAGAGGCACTATCGGCATAGCGAGTGGCAATAAAGAAAGTATCAGCCGATTCAACGATCGCTTGAAGATCTGAATCCAAAGCGTCAACGGCAGTCAATGCAGTCTGGCTCGCTTGTTCAGGTCTAAACTGCACGTCGCGGGTTTGGATGTATTGAGGACAATTGCCAAAGGTTTGTTTCACCTCTACGACAAATCCTTCCGGGGTGATCTGCTGGATCACACCATTCATCCGGTTACGTCGTCGGGTTTGTAGTTGTATACCCAACAGCCCCACATCAGCACCTACCTTCAGGTTTTGATGGAGCGG
>CALDHF010000168.1 GCA_937941595.1 uncultured Acaryochloris sp.
GGACTTAAGGTCGGCTCTGGTGGCTCTGAAGGCGTTGGCTCTGGACTAGGTGTTGGTTCTAGAGTTGGCTCGGGTGGTTCAGTCGGTTTCGGTGTGGGGGTTGGAGAGGGCTTTTCTAGATCGGCAATCTTGCGTTTAGAGGCAAAGTAGATGGGATCAGCGAGATTGTCCCAATAAGGATTTTGGGGGAGCTGGAAGGCTAAATCTCGGGCTGTATACCATCGTTTCCGATCAAACGCGGTTTTGGCTCTGCTGAAAATATCCTTTTGTTGCTGCCACTGGGTTTGCCATTGTTGGACTTGGGTTTGGGCCTCTTCGGCACTGTCACTGCTGCTGGAGACTTGTTTCGCAATTGCGATCGCATCTTCCAAATTCCCAGAACTTCGGGCTTCCTGTCTGGCCTCCTCTAAGAGCGTTGCACCATTATCAACTGACACTTCGGGATTTAAAAAGGGCAACAGCTCCTCCGTGACGCCCAAGTAAGTGAGACCCACCAACCCCAAACCTAAGACCATCGCCATGGCCCCGAAACCTGCTATCCAAGAGCCACAACCAGACTGTTGTTGTGCACCGATGGGTTGAGGTGCACGGACGACGGGCGCCGGTGGGGTAACCACCTGGGTGGCCGATGTCGGCGGGACTGCTGCGGGCTTAGGGGCTGGGGGGCGCGGCTTTGCAGCCCCTCTATTTGGAGCTGGAATCTCCTGAGGAGAGAGGGCTTGCAAGGCTTCTGTGGCAGTTTGGTAGCGCAACTTAAAATAAGGGCGCACCATTTTGGATAGAAACTGAGCAAAATCCTGACTCACCTCAGCTTGATCAGTCCAAATCAGTTCGCCATCCACATCTTCCTGAAATTGAGCGGGTACAATTCCCGTGATCGCCTGAATGCCCACAATTCCCAGGGAATACAGATCGCTGCTGGCCCGGGGTTTGCCTTGGCTTTGTTCACTCGACATATAGCCCGGTGTCCCAACAACCACCGTGACGCGCGTTGGTTGGTCCGTGACTAAGGCTTGGTTCCTAAGCTGTTTAACAGAACCAAAATCGACTAGAACTAGCTTTTGATCCCCTTGTCGACGAATAATGTTGTCGGGTTTGATATCTCGATGAATCACCCCTTGATCATGGATAAACACCAGGAGTTCTAGCAAATCCGACATCAATGACCGGACTTGGGACTCCGACCAGGGTTTCCCAGGCACCAATTCTTCGGTGAGGGGTGCTCCCTCTACCAGCTCTTGCACAAGATAAAAGTCTTGATCCTGCTCGAAAAATGCTAATAATCGCGGAATTTGATCGTGGTGCCCCAACTTTTCTAAGGTGTCAGCTTCACTCCGAAATAGCCGACGAGCCACCTCCAAAAATTCAGGGTCACTGCTAGCAGGCTGAAGCACTTTGACAACACAGGTGGGATTACCGGGTCTTCGGGTATCTTCAGCAATATAGGTTTGCCCAAACCCCCCAGCTCCCAAGGAGCGTACCACCTGATAGCGTCCATCCAGTGTTTGCCCGATCATGCCGTTAGTTCCATCTCTGCCATCCATGCCCAGCATACCGAGGCATCAGACTATGGGGATGAAAAATCTCGGCTAGAAGTTCCATCGAATCGACCAGCCGGGGGCCAGGTCGATTGAAGTATTGATTGCCATCCGTTAGATAGACTTGATGGTTTTGAACGGCTTTGAGCTGGGGCCACTGAGGATGTTGGGCTAAGGTGTGGGTGGCTTCGGCCGTTTGGGGCAAGTCAAACCCACACGGCATACAGACAATGATGTCTGGATTGGCCGTCAAAAGCTGCTCCCAAGTTAACCAGCTAGAGTGTTCTCCAACGGTGCCTAGGCAAGGGATGCCTCCGGCTAAGGTCACCAGTTCTGGTACCCAGTTGCCAGCAATCATTAACGGATCAGTCCATTCAATGCAGGCCACGGTGGGTTGATGGGTCTCCCTTGGGATTTTCTCTTGGCATTGGGCAATACGGGCCTGGAGCTGGTGGATGATGGGTTGGCTGTCGCATTGTAATGCGATCGCAACCCGTTCCATATCTTGCCAAATATGCGCCAACAGACTCGGTTGCAACGAGATCACCTGGATTTCCCGCTGGGTCATCTGTTCCAGAGCCTGCTCAACCTCTGTCAAACTGACGGCACAGACCTCACATTGAGCTTGCGTCACGATATGGGTGGGCTGCAGCTGCTCTAGCTGCGCTAAATCTAGCCGATAGATCCCTAGGGCCGACTGTAGCAGCTCCGTCACCCGATCATGGATATCCCGGCTCTGTCCCTTCGGATCCAAATTAGCCGCCGTACAGATCGGTAAATCCTGCACCTGTGGTGGATAGTCACATTCATGGGAGCGACCCACTAAACGCTCTGCCAAACCCAACGCCGCCACGATTTCAGTCGCGCTGGGAATTAAGGAAACGACTCGCAGGTCTGAGATAGACATGCAGGCTACACTACTCAATCGTGATTGATTGAGGACCGCCGTTCGAGGGGCGATCATCGTCTGAGTGGTCGTTGGGGCCGCGCTTCTGATTCAACCAACTCTTAACCGGATCCTCCGTTAGGTCGAGTCGCAGCAGCCCCGAGGCAAATCCCCCCATAAATGCCACAGGCTTATTGACCAATTCTTGAAAAAGTGGAGATAATTCGTCCAAAAACATCTACTCGTCTCACGCAGGTTACTGTTGTAATGGTAGCGTGACACTCCCAAACATCTCCTGGATTTTTGCAAGACTAGTTGCAAACGGCACTTTTTTGCCGGGTCCGATAAACCTGAGAATAGGTATTGATCAACGGCATGCCATAAGCAGACATGACATGAAACGCTTGACGATGTGAATGCAACTGAGATTGAACATAAGGACTTTGGGCAATTAAAGCACAGGCTGTTTCCGGAGCTTCACCCTCAATAAGCGCCTCTGCTAAAACCCCCCGATCTAGCTTTGGCCCCATATCTGGGTATAGCGACAAAATTGCATAATAATCATCATAATTAGAACCCAGGCAATGAAACCCTAGGTCTTGATGAGCAGCTTTCGCCAGTTCAACATAACGATTACGGATAGTTGGACAAGATTCTGTAGGGGGATGGATCACAGTAATCTCCTTGATAGTATGTCTGGTCCGATTTTGATCTGGGACAGAGCCTCTGAAATGGATTTTTAGGCAAAGACTTGCCTAAAAATCAGGGAAGGATAGTTATTCCCAGTGAAGAATAACTATCCTTGAGTGCAAGTGAGACTATCTCTGAGTGCAAGTGAGGTTTCATCACTTAAGATAGCCATGGGTCTAATGTCGCAGTTCGGCTTTTGATACAACATAGTAGAACTACGGAAGTCACGTCCCTGACTAACCGCATGAAATAGATGAAGAATGCATCAAAAATTCTGTTGATAGAAATCTCCGTATAAATACGGTTGTTTTCGAGTTTGATAGTTTCAAGCTGATCTTGTGATCATGATTCATCCATGACATCCATCTGGGGTGGAGCAGAGTTGGAGGACATGTCTAGTCCCAATCGTTTCTCTCTCAACTTCAACATGATCTCGGCATGGACTTCCCGTGAAATTGGATAAAAGTAAGCCAATAGCAGACCAATTAACAGAATTAAAGTGGGCAATGGCCCAATAATGATGCGGATCGCAAACAACGCTTCCCTCGGTTGATCTGGGATCGGAGATCCGGGTAGTGCCGAGATAAATCCAAATGCTTCCAGAGCCTGACCCACTAGAAAAATGCCGAGTGCCAGTCCTAACTTCTGGAGGAAAACCATAATGGCGTAGAACATACCTTCTCGCCGTTCGCCGGTTTTGAGCTCATCCAGTTCAATCACATCTGGGAGCATAGACCAGGGAATTAAGTAGGCTGTTGCCACTCCTACCCCCGACATCATGCTGAGGATATACAACCAACCGATTTGGCCGGGCTGTAAAAAGAACAAACCGGCTTGGGCAATAATCCACAACAACATCCCCAGAAAATACACCATACGCTTGCCCAAGCGTTCACTGACACCTGTCCAGACAAACAGCATAACGATAGCCACAGACTGCACAATTAGGGCAATCAAGGTTCCGCCGTCATATCTCATATAGCTAGACACAAAATAGCGAAGATTAGCCGCAGTCAGTTGAAAGGCCAGCCAAGAGCAAAAATAAATCCCAATCACATATAGAAAAGGACGATTAGATAGGGCAAGTTTGACCTGGGTAAACACAGGGATAGGCTTAGAGTCTTTGGGGGGAACATACCGTTCTTCTGTCCCCCAGACACACCAATACAGCGGCAAAACCGACAAAATGGCACAGGCCAACCCTAACATCCAATATTTTTGCATCGGATTTTCAATGACCCCGGCTATGAACATTTCCAAAACGAGGGCCAGGATGCTGCCAACAAGGGAGAACGTAAATCGGAAACTATTCAGACTCGTGCGTTCGTTAAAATCTTGGGATATTTCCGCAGTGAGGGCAGTATAGGGGAGATTAACCGCTGTAAAAGCCAAGTTAAACAAAACGGCAATCAGAATGTAATACCCAAATAAACCCCACTCATTCACCGCCGGGTTATCGCTGAAATGAGGCACAAGCCATTGTAAAAAGAAAAAGACACCGAAGGGAATGGACCCCATTAAAATCCAAGAATGCCGTCGTCCCCACCGAGACCGAGTGCGATCGCTCATGACACCAATAATCGGATCGTTGATGGCATCACTAATTTTACTGATGGCTACAACTGCTCCCGCTCTGCCCGGACTCAAGCCGGCAACTTCTGTTAGAAAAAACAACAAGAAAAAAGCGAGCAAAGTGGCTGTAATACCTGCCCCCATATCCCCAGCGCCATAGGCGAGCTTGGTGCTTAAACTCAGTTTTTTAGAATTGGGTGGCAGGGAAGCAGACATAGTTTTTTCAGGGTCTCTATGACCTCCAATTGTGCCTTAACTGCTACCAATTGCCGTTATTTCTCATCAAACGCAACAAGCTTAGTGTCGAGCAATTCCGTTAAAAATCACCAATTTCTTCCCAGAGCGCTTCTAGAACTCAGTTTCATCGCCTAGTTCTTCAATAAGCAATTCCATTTGTCCTTGGCGGTCTGCTAGAAAAGCCTCACATTGCCTTAGATAAGTAATGGCTGCGGCAAACTGCTCAAATACATCTGCAAGATCAAGTTTGCCCATCTCAATCTCATCAATAATGGATTCTACTTCTCGGATTGTATCTTCATATCGCCAGTCTGGTGGTATATCAATGTCCATGTCCAATCTATGGGTATCCACGTTAGGGTTCATGATCCAATTCTATGGGTGAGGGCTGTACAGATGACACACGGGCAGTAAATTCACCCTCTGC
>CALDHF010000169.1 GCA_937941595.1 uncultured Acaryochloris sp.
GTCGATGAATCATTCTCAGCCCCAGTTGGAGTGATGTTGCCACCCGTGACTGCCTCATTTGACAGTGAATTGCTTCTTTCAATACTGACTGATGCCTTCATTTGGTTGAGGCGAATAGTCCTCACCACTCGGTTTTGGGCATCACCAGGCAGTGTTTTACCAACAAAGACTGTCTGACCAACACGATTGGCCTGCATTCCAGACAAGCGCACTACATAATTAAAGACATCCTCTACAGACTCGTTTTCGATGTCTAAGGTAATGGTGGAGGAAGCAGCAGCACCCTCTTCTCCTTCTCCGCCATCTTCAGCAAAGGCGACGTTAACATTAGCAGCTCGGCCTAACAACGTTAAGACTTCACGAACAGGGGCTTCACGCAAAAGTAATTTAGGAATAACTTGATCACTACCCAAGTCAATGCGTTCCGGCGCCACATTGAGCGGAGAAATCGCCATGTCACCGACAGGTGGGGCTTTAGCACGAGAGAGAGAAGGAGGAACCGCGCTGGCGCGAGATCGTGGATTAGAGGGTTGGGATGAAGTCGCCGCTGTATCAGCACTTCCTGGCGCACCATCAAACTTAATTGCTAATACACCGTCACGATTGTCATTGCGAATCGTTTCGGAAATGGGGGCAGAATGAATCCCTTCAACCGTAATTCGGACAGTATCAGGATCCAGCTGACGGACCTCGACAAACTTAATGCCAGGAGCCGGATCTTTCTGTTGAAATGAACCTGCTTCAGAGAGGCGAAGGAGTGAATTGCTCACATCTGAGATGGAAGTATTCCCCCGATTGACCGTAAAAATAGGCGGACGATTATCGCCTTGAGTGCCCAGCACTAGTTCAAATCCCTTAGATGTAGGATTAAGCTGAACATTGGTCACCTCAGTTTCGGCGGCCCATACTGGCTGAATCATAGCGCCAAGAGCGGCGGCTGTGCAGCCAATTACAATTCCAGATTTTCCGTTGTACCAGTTCACCCTACACTCCTCTGTGCTAATGAATAATGATGAATGTTCGTCGTAGATTGAGCTGCATGGTGCAGCATGGGCCATAGCGGTCTGATGGCTAGTTCGCCTTCGCCTCTGCCTCTGCTTCAGCAGCAGCTTTAGCTTCAGCAGCAGCTTTAGCAGCTTCAGCAGCAGCTTCTTCTGCACTTAGGGGCACATAAGCATGCAAATTGAAAGTTGATTTCACAAGATTGCGCGGCCCTAGCCCATCAGGCTTTTGCAACTCCATGGATAAATTGCGGACCACCAAAACCGTTTGGAGACGATCAATGGCTTGCATAATTTGCAGCGTTTGGTTGAACGTTCCTTGGAAAGAAACCGCGGTCACTTGCCGCTTAATCTTTCTATTTAAGGGTGCCCCCAGAGAACTATCAGACACGACACCCGAAGATGCATAATCTGGCTTAAATGTCTGTAATTGGGCATTACTTGAGACAATCAGGCGATTAAGATCCAGCAAAAGCGTATCAAGGGATTTCTGATCGGAGAATAACGCTCTGACGTCATTATTCTCTCGTTTAGCAAGATTGAGTCGGGCAACAATCTCATCCACCCGCTTCGTAGTTGCTTCTTTTTCTGCTAAATCAGTTTTTTTCTGTTCAACTGACTCTTGGAGTTCTTGATACTCAGCATACTTAGGTGAAACGAGCTGAGTACCAATATATGCCGCTAGTCCTACACCAGCAACACCTGCCAAAAGTCCTGAGACTGTGGGGGTAAAAGTAATCCCAAATAAGGTGGGATAAGATGGCCCCAACAAATCATCTTCACCTGCAAATCCGCCAGTGGCCGTCATGGTTTCATCACTCCTTTTTGTTTTAGTACCCCAATGCGCGCAGCCAGACCAGATGCTCCTTTTGCATTTAGAACTTGTAGTAATTCAGAAGCAGGAACATCGTTAATTGTGGTCTCCAAGGTATGTTCAACTACTGAGACCTGAGTCTTTTTATTTGTCTTCCTCTCTGAGGCCATGAGTTGTGTCTCTGCAATAGTAAGGAAAGGAGACTTTCTCAAAGTCAAAACAAAGTCATTGATATCATTAAAAGAGATTGCATTACCCGTAATGGTTAACTTTGTCGGTGCAGCTAAAGGAGCCACAGCTGCTTTAGCTTTAGAGTTCCCTTTTCCAACCTTCTTGGGAGGAGGAGGCGCTGCTTGTTGAATTTTTGTGACCTGTAAAGTGGGGGGAACGCGATCTCGAATATCCTGCAAGGTTGCTGACCAAGGTTTGATTTGGTTGAACACAGTTGCTAAGGCTTTCGTTTCAGCGTTAACTTGCCGTTCCTGGTTTTTGAGGTCTTCCACTTCTGCTAGCTTTGGCGCTAACCGGGCCAACTCCTCATCGAGATTTGAGTCTTCGGCTGTGAGTTGTTGATTCATAAATGACATCACGCCAAAGCCAATCAAAACCAGCCCTAGGGCAGCCCCACCCACACCTAAGCCAATAAATAAGGGTGTTTTGTCATCACTGTTATAGTTAGACGCAGCTACAACTTGTTGACCATATTCTGGGCGGTCGTTTAATAGATTTATATCAATTGAATACATGCACTTATACCTCTCGCATCCCAAGACCCATGACAACACTTAAAGCAGGACGTTGGGCTATGGGAATACTGTCAGAATTTTGAATCCCTAACGTATTGATAGGATCAACTAAGGTTGTGGTCAGTCCCAATCGTTGGGTTAAAAATTCATCAATTTGTCCTAAACTAGCCCCTGGCCCAGAGACAAAAACTTGAGTAATATCGAGATTTTCTCCCTGATTTAAGTAAAAGTCGATGGAACGGCGTAATTCATCCGACAGATCGCTCAGCATCCTTAGAATTGCAGCAGAGCTCGGATTATTAGCAGTATTGTCCGTCACATCTAGGGGAACAGTCATGCCCTGCAATAAATCAGACCCCATCGATCCGGGGAGATTCATGGCCCGACTTAATGCATTTTGGAGATGGTGGGTACCGATTGGTACCTTACGGTTGAACTGAGGAATCCCATCCATGACGATACTAATTTCGGTCCCGTCAAAGTCGATATTCACCAATGCCACCGCTTCGCCTTCCATAAATTGGAGAAGTTGACTGCGCAGCGTGCGGATTAAAGAAAAGCTACTGACTTCTAAAACTTTGAGATCTAGACCCGCCTGCTGAAAGACATTTAAGTAATTTTCGGTAATGTCCTTAGGGGTTGCAACCAATAAGACCTCCACCCGCTCGATACCGTCTTCATCAATATCTGTGCCTAATCGTTGAAAATCGACATCGGCTTCTTCTCGGGGGAAAGGCAGATAAATTGCTGCTTCTTGGTTCAGCACCATATCTCGCAGTTCCATTTCATCTAGTTCAGCAGGTAGACGGATCAACCGAATGACTGCTTCTCCGATAGGAACTGAACTGATAACATTTTTAGCTTTGATTTTATGCTCAGTCATTCCTTGGCGAATGGCATCGGCAATGGCATCTGGATCTGTAATCCGTCCATCGTGGAATGCCCCTTCTGGCAGAGGAATAGCTGCAAAAGTGTTGAGATTTGTCCCTTGCTTTTGCTGTTTTAACTGAACGATATTCACGCTGTCAGGGGTTAACTCTACACCTACCCCCTGATTCGAGTTCGAAAACAGACTTTTGAATGAAGTCACCACAGGTATGTCCGCTACGGGCTGAATAACAATATGTGCAAATTTAGATCTTTGAGGAATGGTCTGATTCTGTTGGGAGGATACCCACTTTCTGGGGTTCAATCAACATCTCTGGTAATGATGGGTCACCACTGAGATGACGTCATTAAACTCTCGGAGAATAGAGAAGAAATTGAATAGATGAGTCGATTGCACTCATCCCCTCAGTCATGATACCCACGTTTACCGTAAGGTTGTACCATACTCCACAATTTGCTGACATTTCTCGAAAAAAGGCCAGAACTGACCATGTCCTCTCCATCTCCCAGTCCAGATCAATATCGGATGGAAACCGATAGTATGGGCACCATTGCCGTGCCCAGTCATTGCTATTGGGGAGCACAAACTCAGCGGTCTCTCCTATATTTCGCGATTGGAGATGACACAATGCCCAGATCCATGATCCGGGCTTTGGGTGTGGTCAAGCAGGCAGCCGCCATGGTTAATCTGGATTGCGGGCGTCTTGCCCCTGAGGTGGCAAACCACATGATTCCAGCCGCCATCGAAGTGGTGAAGGGCCAGTGGGATGACCAGTTTCCATTACGGGTTTGGCAAACAGGTAGTGGAACACAAACTAACATGAATGCCAATGAGGTTATTGCGAACCGAGCCATTGAGCTAGCGGGTGGGCAGCTAGGGAGTAAGTCGCCTTGCCATCCGAATGATCATGTCAATCTGTCACAGTCGTCCAATGATGTTTTCCCAACAGCGATGCATATCGCCGTCACTGAACAGATGGTTCACCATCTCCTGCCCCAGGTGACGACCTTGCGAGAGGCCCTAGCCACTAAGGCAAAAGAGTTTCGAGAGATTGTCAAAATTGGCCGTACCCATCTGATGGATGCCGTGCCGCTCACCTTGGGGCAAGAGTTTTCCGGCTATGTCACTCAATTGGATCACAATCTGGAGCGTATGGAGGGCACTTTGCCCCATCTCTATGAATTAGCGTTAGGAGGAACGGCGGTGGGGACGGGTTTAAATACCCATCCTGAATTTGCAGAGCGAGTTGCACTTCAGATTGCGAAATTGACCCAGTTGCCTTTTGTCACAGCACCCAATAAATTTTCTGGCTTGGCTGCCCACGATGCTTTGGTAATGACCAGCGCAGCTCTGAAGACTTTAGCCTGTAGCTTGATCAAGATTGCCAATGATCTCCGTTGGTTGGCTTCAGGCCCCCGTTGTGGATTGGGCGAATTGAGTCTACCTGCCAATGAGCCGGGGTCTTCAATTATGCCAGGGAAGGTTAATCCCACTCAATGTGAAGCGTTGACGATGGTGTGTGCCCAAGTGATGGGCAATGATGCGGCCGTTAGTTTTGCGGGTAGCCAGGGTAACCTAGAGCTGAATGTCTTTAAGCCTGTGATTATTCACAATCTCCTGCATTCCATTCGCATTCTTACTGATGCTTGTGGCACCTTCACCAACTATTTGGTGGTTGGCATTCAACCCAATCAGTCTCAAATTCAAACCTATCTCAATCAATCTTTGATGCTGGTGACGGCACTGACCCCTCGAATTGGCTATGACCAGGCTGCGCAAGTGGCTAAGCAAGCCCATCAGACAGGACAAACGTTAAAAGAGGCTTGTGTCGCCCTAGGTTTTTTAACGGCTGAGGAGTTTGATCAGTCTGTGCAGCCTGCTCAGATGACTCATCCTCGTATTTGAAGGGGATGCATCGCTCAATCTGGATAGTTGCCTTAATTCATTGTTTTTGGTAAATGCTATGACTCAATTTCGGACGATACCAACTGCGATCGCAGCTCTCATGGCACTCACCCCCACGCTGGTTCCCCTGACTAGCCTAGCCCAGGAAACCCCGACATCAGCAACCCAAGCTCGGCGGCAACCTCAGCGACAAACTCACGCGGCTAGTGGCCTTATCTTTGAAACTCCCACGGGGTTTTCTGAGGTCAAATCCATGGGCAACGATACGGTAGGCGTGATGGCCCAAAAAGGCAGCCGCAAATTGAAAATTCGGATGGTAACCCTAGATGCAGAATGGCTAGAACTGCTGAATATGGAAGATGAGGAGTTGCTGGGATACGTCAAAACAACCTACCTCGGCATTAACTCCCCCGCTCGTGAGTATCATCAACGTCGATTTTTGGGGCAGACCCTTACGGGAGAGCTGCAATATAAGCGGACTAACCGGGGCTACAACGTGATGGAAATCTATCTGGTGCCTTTGAGTGATGGCAGTAAGGTGATGTTGGCGTTGGAAGCAGACACGTATCTACCTTTGCCCCAGGTGGAATATGCCTTTCGAACTGTCTCTAAAACGATGCGAGAAGATCCAGAATTCCTCAAAAAGATCAAGAAGAAACAAAAACGCTAATGAGTTGCCTGATAATTTTCGGGAATGACTGTAATCTCCGCTTTGCATAGTGACGGCGAAGGGAGAGTTGGTATTATTGGCGCCCTTTTAAAAGAATTTTTGTGGAGAAATGAGCCAGAGATCTTTGGTCCATGTCAGACTAAAAGGTATAGGCAATAACTGTTGAGGGTTTTGTGTGAGTCCTCAATTGCTGTGAAATACATCTCATAGCTTTGACAAAGCGGTTTGGATTGGCAATCTCGGTATGGGTTTGGCACTGCGATTGAATCACAGCCACAAGCTGAGGAGGCAAAGATGGTGTTTGACTATATTGTGGTTGGCTCTGGCAATGGGGCTTGCGGGTTTCTGAGTCGGTATCTGGATTCTCAGGCCCAGGGCAAAGTGCTTGTGCTTGAAGAAGGAGAAAATTTCTTCTTCAGTAGCGATATTGCCCATCAGTTGAACTGGCTTCAGTCTTTTGCAGAAGGCAAAATTTTTAAGTTACATAATGCGTTGACGCCTAGCGGTCGACCGATTATTTCTGGGCGAGCTTGCACAATGGGGGGTGGCGGCTCTATCAATTACACGATGATTCATGAATCATCACAGTGGTTGTCAATCCATGTGGGTCAGTCCGTTGAATATTGGCAGCATCTAAAGCAGTCGCTTAATCAACGCTTTCAAAGAGACGACCCCGCAGAGACGCTCTCTCCCATCGCCAAGGACATTATCCAAGAGGCAGAAAATCAAGGATTTCAGCGCAGCGAGGATGCGATCGCAAATATCCCCAACCATCCCGAAAGAGATGCAAAGCTCTTACACCTGTTTCCGACACTGTTTAATTCGTTTGGTCAGCGCACGCATAGTGGGGTCTCCATCGTGGATTGGACAGATCCCCGCATTACCCTCAAAACCGAATATCGCGTCCACAACCTTGAACTTGAAACCATGCCCACTGGGGAGCTGCGCTGCAATGGTATCCAGGCCAAAAATTTAGTGGCCGAACAAACGGAGCGTTTTGTTTTAACTGAGCATGGCAAAGTTATTTTGGCTGCGGGTGCTGATACGCCCCGTCTCCTATTGCCCTATAAAGAGAACTTGGGGAACAGCAATATTGGCCAACAGGTGAGTGATCACATCTTGCTGCCTTTAGGGATCTATCTTCCCAAAGTA